>DATCKK010000440.1:0-9506 GCA_036562325.1 Cytophagaceae bacterium
ATCAATTCTGATTCACTCAGGAAATAACCAGAAATAGCTAAATAAAAGCATTTTCCCGGAATTTTTTAATTTTAAACCTAATTTTGCATCTCTTTTAAAACCAATCAATTAAAAGAAAAACATTTGGTAAGTGGCTGTTTCATAAAAAAAACTTCCATTTTTTTGTAAAAAAAGACCGAACAGTACGTTAATTTTGAACGTAAATTGTATTGTATTTCAATTCCGCAGACTAATTGGAATACAGCAGACTTTATTCAATTCTTAAAAAATTACAAAAAATGACAAAAGCAGATTTAATCACGGAAATTGCAGAAAAAACAGGGATCAGCAAAACGGAAGTTAGCACCATTGTTGAGTCATTCCTTTCAGTAGTAAAAGAGTCAATGGCTGAAGGAAATGAGATTTTCATCAGAGGCTTCGGAAGTTTTATTAATCAAAAAAGAGCCCGTAAAGTAGCCAGAAACATTTCAAAAAACACGGCTATTATCATTGATGAACATTTTATCCCAAAATTCAAGCCATCGCCTGAATTCAAAGAAAAAATCAAAAACAGTAAGGCGATACTTGAGAAAAAAGGACAATTAGCGAATTAAATCATTACTTGCCCTGGCCTTCCGACCAGGGCATTTTTTATACATTCATTTTTTAAACTCCGGATCAAATTTAATCGGCTTTAACAAGACATATCAAGTCTCTAATACATTTGAAGTTACCTGTTTAGCACACCGCATTCATAATTAAGAATTAAAGGCTTCAGTCAAACTTTGCTACATTTTTTTATGTTGCCGACAGATAAGCATAATACTTTTAAATATCTTTGTAACGATGAAGTCAACAGCACTACAGACAACCGAAAACACTCAGGGGGTAAAATTCAACGAAAATTTATTATTGTTCATTCTGGCAGCCATTCAATTTGCCCATGTAATGGACTTTGTCATTATGATGCCGATGAACCCTGTTTTACAGGAGGTATTTCATATTGATAATAAAAAATTCTCCTTACTTGTATCTTCTTATTCTGCCAGTGCCGGAATATTTGGTTTTTTGGCCTTTTTCTTCATTGATCGTTTTGACAGAAGAAAAGCATTGCTTTTCCTTTTTGCAGGTTTTGCAATAGGCACATTTTTTTGTGCTGTGGCCCAGTCGTATTCGCTGTTTTTGCTCGCCCGAATATTATCAGGAATCTTTGGCGGTATTCTAAGCGGGATAGTCCTTGCTGTTGTTGGAGATGTCTTTCCTGAAGCACGCCGGGGAAAAGCAACGGGCATCGTAATGTCTGCTTTTTCAGTTGCCTCCGTCATCGGTATTCCTGTAGGTTATGAATTAGCCATTCGAATAAACTGGCACTTTCCTTTTTATATTCTTGCCGCCATCAGCACTATTGTTCTGATACTGGCATACAAAGTACTTCCTTCTATGAGCAGTCACATTGATAGTAGCTCCGAAAGAAATCCATTGAAAATGCTTCAAGGTATTTTCAACAACTCTAACCTTGTGTGGGCATTGTTATTTATTTTTGTACTTATGATGGCGGGCTTTACAGTAATACCTTTCATTAGCGATTACATGGCCAAAAATGTAGGTTTTAGCAAAGAAGATATAAGCATGATCTACTTCTTCGGAGGACTGGCAACGGTATTTACAGGGCCATTAATTGGCAGGCTGGCGGATAAGTTCGGTAAACAAAGGGTGTTTATAGTTGTAGCCCTTATTTCACTAATACCTGTACTGTTAATTACCAACCTGCCTCCTGTGTCGAAAGTGATCGCCTATATGGTTACTACCACATTCTTTATCTTCTTCGGAGGCAGGTTCATTCCGGCCATGTCTATAATCACTTCAAGTGTTCAGAAAAGCCAACGGGGTGGATTTATGAGTATTAACTCTTCCATCCAATCGCTTTCTTCTGCTATTGCGGCACTAGTAGGTGGAGTAATTCTGGTAGCAACTTCTACAGGCCAAATCACTAACTTCTATGCTGTAGGAATAGTCGCTGCTATATTTTCGGTATTGGCAATTTTAATTTCATTTAAAATAAAGCAAGTTTCTTAAATCATGGAAAAGGCCACTGTTTCTGTTTCTCCCTGGATAACTGCCATGCGTCTAAGAACGCTTCCGCTGGCATTGTCCAGTATCTTAATGGGCACGTTTCTCGCCTCTCATAGTGGGTCATTCAACTTACCGGTTTTCCTACTTTGTATAACCACCACCATATTTTTACAGGTACTATCCAATCTGGCAAACGATTATGGAGACTATGTCAATGGAGCGGACAGCACTAACAGAAAAGGGCCGGAGCGCATGGTACATACAGGTAAGATAAGTCCCCAAGCAATGAAATCAGCCATAGTTGTTTTCACTTTACTATCCCTGGCTTCAGGTATCTTGTTGTTATCTATAAGCCTGGGAGTTACACTTCAGTCGCTGGGCACCTTTCTTTTCTTCTTTATTACCGGGTTACTATCTATTGGTGCAGCCATAAAATATACAATGGGTAAAAATCCCTATGGATATGCCGGACTGGGGGACATTTCCGTGTTTATTTTTTTTGGAATAGTAGGTGTTGCAGGCTCCTATTACCTTTATAAACTAAGTATAGATCCTGTGATATTACTTCCCGCTTTTGCCTGCGGTTTCTTCTCTGCTGCTGTATTAAATGTCAATAATATTCGCGACATAGACTCCGATAAAGAAGCCGGCAAAAGATCCATTCCTGTACGGCTTGGCCCATTTAAAGCAAGGGTATATCATGTATTTTTACTCTCATCAGGATTTATATCTGCAATGGTTTTCACCATTATAAATTATACACATCCGCTTCAATTCCTTTTTCTGATTTCTCTTCCGCTTCTGATAATAAATGCAGTAAAAGTATGTAAACTATCCACTGCACAGGAGCTTGATCCTTACTTAAAACAAATGGCACTAACCACTTTATTATTTGTAATAACTTTCGGAATAGGCTTACTTTTAGCTTAACTTTGAACCATACTTTTTAAAAATTTTTTCATGACAGGAAGTAAACTAAAAAATAAGGTAGCGATAATAACCGGAGGCGCACAAGGTATTGGTAAAGCTACTGCTGAAAGGTTTGGTTATGAAGCTGCCGATGTTGTAGTATGGGACATTAGTGAAGAAAAGGCAAAGCATTGCATTCAGGAGTTAAATGATAAAGGAATAAATACATTCTTCCTCCAGGTAGATACTACAAAGTTCGACGAAGTAAATTCAGCTGTTCAAAAAACGATTAATCATTTCGGAAAGATTGATATATTAATTAACTGCGCCGGAATAACCAAAAGTGCCACTCAGACAGAGTTGACACAAGAGCAATGGAAACAGGTAATTGATGTGAATCTTACCGGTGTGTTTAATTGTACGAAAGCAGTAGCGCCATTTATGGTCAAAAACAATTTCGGAAGAATTGTCAATTGTGCTTCGTTAGTGGGATTCTTTGGAAAGATAGGTCAATCAAACTATTCTGCCACTAAGTCTGGTATTATAGGAATTACCAAAGTATGGTCAAGAGAGTTAAGTAAATATAATATTACCGTAAATGCTGTGGCTCCCGGATATATTGAAACAGAAGACACCTATGCATTACAGGAAAATATACTAAAGTCAATAAGAGAAAGAATACCTGTAGGAAGATTAGGGAGACCGGAAGATGTGGCTAATGCCTATTTATTTCTGGTATCAGATGAAGCTTCTTATATTACAGGCACCATATTGAATATAGATGGTGGATATGTAATATAAAAAGGACATACGGTTGTTAAAACTATAACTATATTGAACGCCCGGTTTAAGCAACTATTTAACTTTTATTTGTTCCGGCTTTAAAGCATTTCCTAATAATAAACGATCACCTGTCTCATCATAGATCATTCGCTCGTTATTAATAGAACTTACAATCGTTCCTTTATAATCTACCACTCCCCACAACCCATCTTTTTTTACCAATATATAACCGTTATCCAATATTTTTATCTCTTCAAATCGTGGTGCCAGTATTTCTCTTCCATTATCTCCAGCCAATCCATACTTTCCTCCTACTGATAATAAATAAAATCCTTTATCAGTAAGTGTAATATTATTATAGCCTGCCTGATGTAACTCCCTGCCTTCTTTATTAATCAGATTCCATTTGCCATCTTCCTTCACCATGGCAATACCGTTTTTATAATTAGTAATTTGTTCGTAATAAGGCTGAGCGATCAGCTTTTCCGTTTTATCAATAACTCCCCAACGTTCTTTTATTTTCACAGCACAAAGCCCTTCATGAAAATCACCTGCTTCCGTATACAATGGAGCAATCAACACTTTACCTTCCGTATTAATGAATCCATACTTGCCTTTCATCATCACTTTAGCATATCCATCATGAATGGGGTATATCACATCAAACTTATTAATGTAATCATTAAACCGGAGTAAAGGCTTGTTCCATCTGTTAACGATTCCATATTTATTTTTACTTTTAACAACAAACAACAACTCTTCCGAAGGGCCAAAAATATCATCATATATACATGGCAACACTTGTTTTCCCTCCATATCCACTATTCCATGTTTTCCTTCTTTATTAATGATATGGACATATCCTTTGCCAGCATATTTTACTTCTCTTACTTCCGCTGCAGGAATTTTATAAAACAAGTTTTGCAAACCATCAATCTTTATCAAATTAAACGAATGAAGTTTGTAATCACCCGGACTAATTACATATTCACCGTTTTTGTTGATAATAGCCATGCAATTCTCTTTACAATTACTTAATCGCACATGAGCTAATCCATTATGAAAGTTACCTGCTTCAGCATATTTAAAATCTATAACACGCTCACCTTTCAGATTCACATACCCCCAATACTTACCATCATAACTCGCCGCCATCAGGTCGTTGGAAAATTCTTTAAGATATCTGTATTTAGGTGCAAACACCTCTTTGCCATCCATAGCATACACGCCCCAATTATCACTTCGTGAACCTGCTATATCTTTTCTATTTACCCGTATATATAAACTATCAATAATGATTTGATCAAAAGCAAAAGAAATCACCGTATTTCCACGCTTGTCTATTACCCCATACAAATCATTCTTCTGCGCTATTGCCAGCCCATTCTTATAAGGATATATTTTATCAAAATAAGGATTAGTAATCGTATTTCCATTTAGGTTTATGATTCCATATTTTCCTATAACACTATACGACAATAAATCCTTATCCAAAAACCTAATACTATCAAACTCAAACTTACCAACTGATTTATTCTGGAAGGTTACAACTTCCCATTGATTCAGACGGACACCGTTATAACTCCTGCCTCCGGACCAGGTAATAAATTTATACTGTAAGGGAGCCAACAATTTACCATCTTCAGATATAATTCCCCATTTACCCAATTCCTGAACAATGATTTTTCCTTTCCCTGCAAAACGAAAATTATCGTACTTACAATCAATTATCTTTTTCCCTGCTGTATTATAAAAGCCCCATGTACCTTTAAAATCTTTAACAGGTATCAGCCGGTCTATTTCACCGATCTCTTTATACATAAAAGGTATGATCTCTTTACCTTTCTTATCGATAACACCCACTTTACCCGCTTTACTTACTACTGCCATTCCTTTCGAAAAAGCAACAAATACCGTATCGAACTGATAATTGATTACGACTTTATTTTTTTCATTTACAAATCCATACAATGCTGTTTGCTTTTGAACATCAAACACTCTGTGCGGAGCTAGTCCTTCATTGTATTTTAAATCCGCCTTGCTCTGGCCATACATAACAGCCGGAATAAAAAATATTAAAAATGCGATTGTTAAATATTTAACTGTCTTCAAACTATTGGTATTATTTAGCAGAGTTTACTATGGTTATAACTTGTCTTCCCTGGTTTTTCTTCAACCAGATAGTTCCTTCCTTTTTCCCTTTAAGTAATTGATCGTATTCAAATGGATATATAATATTCTCCTTATAATCGGTTATACCATACTTACCATCTTTTTTCACTTTGATATAGCCATTTCCCAAGTCTTCTACCTGCTCATACTTTGCCCCAATTAATTCTCTCCCGCTTATATCCGCAAGTCCATACCGATAACTTCGCATCAACAAATACTTCCCGTCTGAAAGTTCAGTAATTTCATCGTAGGAAGAAGAGCTTACTTTCTCTCCTTTTGAGTTTATGAAATCCCAACGCTTATCTGTTTTAACTCTGGCTAAGCCATTTTTAAAGCTTGTTGCATCTTTGTAATTGGGTTGAATAACTATATTTTCATGCTTATCTATATACCCCCATTTGCCATTAATCATGACTGGTGCAAGGCCTTCAGAAAAAGGTTTAACTTGTTTATACTGAACAGAAATCCGAAGGTTTCCCATATAATCAATAAAACCATAAGAATTTCCTTTTTGAATAACAGCATAACCATTATGAAGAGGGGAAACAATGGTATAACGATCAGTTAAAGGCATAGTGAAACTACCATTGCTGTTGACATACCCATATTGGCCATTTAATTTCACTAAGAATAAAGTATCTTCTTTTTTTATACTTTCATAAATTGCCGGAAGTACTATTTTACCGGCTGAATCTGTCAACCCCATCTTACCATCATCTGTCACTATATACAATGTACCGGCTTTACTATAGGAAGCATAACGGTTTAGAGCTTTTTTATTAACATTATAATAGGGTGCCTTTATAGAATCGTTGTTTTCAACAAGCTCCAAAGTAATACCCACTCCCGATTTGTATAACTCAAAATCTTCTTCAGCAACTACAACCTCGCCTTTACTATTAATTAATCTTGTTCCTTTGTCAGTAGTCACTTCTGCCAGGCCCTTTACAAACCTGTCTGCAAAATTGTAAGCAGGATGAATTACAATTTCATTTTTCAGATTCAGATATCCCCACTTTCCATCCTTTGACTGAAATGGTAGCAGCTTTGAAACATTTGAAATTTGTACCTTCAAATTAGTACCATTGCTATCTCCTTCTACAGCCGTATTCCAATGGCTCTCACAAGAAACTCTTCCCAACGATTTATATACAGCCGGAATTACTCGGGCGCCATTACTGTCTAAAAGTCCTTCCCAAAGCTCATCGACATTCTCGATAATTGTATGGCCGTATCTTCTGAATGAAGGCTTCTTAACTTTTATATACCCCAAACTGTCTGGCTCCATATCATTATAATTAAATCCGGTTAAAAGATCACCGGATGTATTCATCAAAGCATATCTGCCTTCTTTTTTAACCACAATGTGCGACGGTGGATAAACTTTAATTTCGTCAAACAAAAGTTCGGTGAGTGGGCTTCCATCCGCTTTTAACAATCTCCATTTTCCATTATTAACAACCTTAAATAGATTTCCTTCCAATACAACACTATCGCCGTCAAACTCCGCTATTTTAGTCTGATCAGCAATTTGTATATATTCCCATTTCGAAAACTTCTCAACTTCACACTTATCATCTTCAAAATGTATGGCCTTATTGGTAACAGGAATCAGTATTCCGCCTGCTACATCCAGCAAACCCCATTTTTCACTTTCCTTTACTAAAATTCTTGAACCGGATATAATCCGATAGTCCTGGCAAAATGGAGTATATAACGGTTTACCGGAAACCGAGAAAAATCCCCATTTACCATATTCATCCCTTACAGGAATCAGGCCTTTCTCAATCGTCCCTATTTCTTTGTATTGAAATTTAAAGAGTTTGCCTTTTTGGGTAGACACCCCGTACCATATATCAGAAGGATTAAAATAATCTTTGGACACACCTGCTATGGCCAATCCATTTTGAAAAGGCTGAACAATAGTATCATACACAAAAGGGACTACCATTTTTCCAGCGCGGTCTATAAACCCAATAGAACCTCCTGCATACAAAATTGTAGTATCGATAATTTTCAAAGCTGCCAGTCCCTCGCTAAAGTGAAGCTGTGAAAACACGCTATCCGGCAACTGCACCTTCCCCTTCTTAATCATCCCTTTCTGAAAATAAACCGAACAAACAGGCTTGGAATTACCCGTACTATCTGTTTGCTGCGCTTTTCCGGAAAGAGCTATAAAAAAAATGTATAATAAAGTGATTAATCTCATATTTATTCCATTAGCTATAAAACAAAAATAGGGATTTATGGTAAATCCCTATTTTCAACGAATAACATTGTAAATATTTTATTTGTTTTCTTTTAGTTCTGCGGGCTGTTTTTCCAGGTCAAAAAGATCGTTCAATACATCTATAAGTGTTTCAGCTTCCCCGCGCTTACACGCTGCCTTCAACTGCAATACCGGCAGTTTCATTACTTTTTGCATCATATTGCGGGTAATCTGCTCCATCTTTTTGCACTCTTCGTCTGTCAGGTGTTTCATATATCGGGCCAACTCCTCCTGTCTGATTTGCTCCAGGGCATTCTTCAATTTATTAATGGTGGGGGAAATTGCCATTTCTTTGGACCAGTCAGAAAACTCGGCAATAGACTCTGCAATAATCTCCTTCACTAACGGAATGGCCTTAATTCTCTTCTCCAAGGCTTCTGTCGCCCTGTTTTGAATATTATCTATATTATATACCAAAACTCCAGGTACCTCTTCTACCTTGGCTTCCACATTTCTGGGAACAGACAGGTCTATGAAATACTTGTAGGAAAGTATATTAAGCTCTTTTACTTTTTCTTTGGTAATGATTGGCTCCTCTTTAGAAACCGAGGTGATAATTACATCCGCCTCTTTTATTGCTTCCCAGATATTTTCAAAATCAATTACTTTAATTTCTGTCCCTTTGGCCAGCTCTTCTGCTTTAGATCTTGTCCGGTTAGCAACAGTAATATCCTTCAGGTCAGTGGAAAGCATGTTTCGGCAAACATCTGCTCCCATTTCTCCTAACCCTATAATTAAAACTTTTGGATTTATTATTTCAGAAGCCAGCTCTTCTGCCAGTTCCACAGTGGCATAAGAAACTGAAGCAGCTCCATCACGAAATGCCGTTTGTTGAACCACCTTTTTATTGGTAAAGAAGATGGTATGCATTAAACGATGCAGGAAAGGCCCGGCAACCCCCAGATCAGCAGACCACTGATAGGCTGTTTTTACCTGGTTGCTAATCTGCATATCTCCAATCACTTGAGCATCCAACCCTATACTCACATCAAATAAATGTTGAATGGCCTCCTGATGGTTATTGATTATTGTAAAATATTGGAAGTAGTCGCTTATGTTTGAGATTCCCTTCTGAATTCCAAGCAACTTAATAATCTCTTTGCTGCAATCATTAGGAGAATAATAGTAAATTTCAGTTCTGTTGCAGGTAGATAATACTAATAACTCCGTCGCATCAGTAAACTCCTTAATGCCAAGCATTAATTTTTTGCTTTGGCTTTCGTCTACTGCCATCATGCCCCGCACTTCTACAGGTGCAGTTCTATAGGTTAATGAGACCGACTTAAAATTATTCTCCATTTTTTCCAATTCGGGTTACAAA
>DATCKK010000445.1:0-6592 GCA_036562325.1 Cytophagaceae bacterium
AGCCAAAGCACTTGCCCTTGAAAAACAAGGAACCGTAGAAGCCAGCATCCTTGAGAAAAAGGCCATTGCAGAAGCTAAGAGTATAGAAGCAAAAGCATTGGCAGAAGCCAAAGGTATAGAAGCCATGGCTCTTTCCGAAGAGAAAAAAGGATTGGTAGAAGCTACTGTACTCAACAAAAAAATGCTCGCGGAAGCACAAGGTATCGAGGAAAAAGCCAATGCCATGAAGAAGCTTGACGGTGTTGGTAAAGAGCACGAGGAGTTCAAACTTAAACTGGATAAAGAAAAAACCATCGAACTCGCTCATATCAACATTCAAAAAGACATTGTGGAATCTCAGGCCAAGGTTATCGCAGAAGCGCTTAAAGCTTCCAAGATTGATATCGTTGGTGGTGAGACCATGTTCTTCGACAAGATCATTGGTTCTATTACCAGAGGTAAAGCCTTTGACCGAATGGTTAACAATAGCGAAGTATTCACCGAAATCAAAGATTCATTTTTAGGTGATGGAAGTGAAAATATCATAGAAAGAATACAAAATATTCTTAGCGCTCATGGTGTAACAAGCAATGACATTAAAAATTTAACCTTATCTGCATTGCTGCTGAAACTTATATCTCAAACCGTGGACGGAGCTTTCAAGAAAACCTTAGAAGGCCTGTTGTCCGATGCGAAGAAGTTTGGAATTGCAGACAGGACACTGAGTAGCCTGGGCGTGAAGTTAAAGCCGCAAGAGTAATATCAGTCTCCTGTACTACATATGATAAATAGCTTTATAAATAGCGAAGGGAGTTAATTCCCTCGCTATTCATAAATAGATACAATCATTCGTTTCATTAAATAATTTATGCCACGAACTTTTTCGGTTATTTATATTCACACCATATGGGCTGTTAAAAACAGAGAGCCATTGTTGACAAAAAATATCCGGCATAAATTATTTGATCACATACTTAAAGTTTCCAGGGACAAAGGCTTTTATATAGATTTCATTAACGGGATTGAAGATCATGTTCATTGTTTGATTTCACTTACTCCAAAGTATTCTTTAAGCAAAACTATTAAAGACATAAAAGGCGCATCATCACAATGGATAAAAGAGAAGTCCACCAAACGTCAATCAGGTAAGGAATCAAAAGTTCACCATCAAAATATGAGTTTAGGTACAGAAATAAATCGGTTAGAAAAAACTCAGTAAAATGGCTTGTAACCTGTGAATGGCCAGCGAGGGAATAATTCCCAGACTAGTTATTCGCAGCTGTTATCAGCAACCTGAAAACTTTAAGTAACGATAATCTGGGCTAGTTAATTAACTTAAAATACTTATAAATATTATGTCCGAAACCTCTGGAGGCCAACCAAAAGAAGTTAAAGAAACCAATCAACTCGACAGCGGTACCTACGAGATCCTGCGTAGCCGTCTTCAAAAAGGCGAACAGGACCTTAGGCAACGACTGGATAAATTAAACCTTGCAAGGAAAGATGTATTCGGTTCAATTGATACCAGGCTGATTGCTACTGAGAGAATTACTACAGAACATAATTGTGTGCCACGTGATATGGTATCCATCAATAATTATTTATTATTTGGATATAATGTACATATGGGACTGAAGATGGAAACGGTTCCTTCTGATGTTTTAAGTATCTATGAGTTTAAAGACATGGCCTTTCATGACGTAGGCCTTGAAAAAATAAAGGATCAGCGTTTCGAGTCAGACTTTAAAGAGCTCTATAAATATTACAAGAATACTGTTTTTGAAAAGTTCGCGGTTCTGGGCCCCTACCTATACATGGTATTCCGAGTTGGTAAAACTTCTACGGATATAAAAACCTTCAAGTGGCTGATAAAAGGTAATGAGCTTATTTATGAAAACAATCGAAGCGACCACGAATTTAAATACCCTGCCCAATTTGGTTTTGAGTGGAAAAGAACCAGCAGGGATTATCACCGCAAAGGCAAACACCCACATGTATCCGTACTGGACAAAGTATTCATTGAAACCATTGGGGGCGACTTAACCATCAAGATTGAAGACAATACAGATGTTGGAGAAGGTATCTATTCAGAACCTGTTGAAGATAAAGATCAGCGACTGGATGATGCAGAAATGTATTATGCAGACCTGGGTAACATTATTCTGTTAAAGATCAAACCATTCAAAGAAGATAACTTCCGTTATATTGTCTATAACCACAAGATCAAGAAAGCTCAGCGGATCGATGCTATTAAAGATGCCTGTATACTCCTTCCGGATGACCATGGTATTATATTCTCCAAAGGATATTACCTGCAAACCGGAGAGTTCAAACAGTTTGATAACGATTTACAAGACCTGAAGTTTGAGAAATGTATAGCTTCCAGTAATGGAGAGGACTACTTGTTCGTATTTTATCAGCAAGAGCTTGGAGCCTATGCTCTCCTGCCCTATAACCTGATTGAGCAAAAAGTTGAGAATATTACGGTTTGCCACGGTTACTCGTTTTTCCCTAATGGTGAACTCATTTATTTCACTTCTCAGAATGAACCGTTAAAACATCATGTAATACAAATATGGCAGACGCCTTTTGTTGGTAAAGACTACATCCCTCCTGTTCACTCCGATTCGTACTTGTACAAAATAGGTAATAAAGATATTGTACGGTGCATGGCAGAATGCCATGAAGTATTAAGCTTATTAGCTAAAGACGATGAAAGTTACGCCAACCTGTACCTCGACCTTGTAAAGAAATGCGGAGATATTAAAGATTCTTATTTCTGGATACGAGAAGAATCTACGCATAACCTGGCTGCTGCATTAACCGAAATCAAAAGTGCGGCATCGGCAGCTATAGAAGAGTTTGAAAAAGTTATCCGAATCAAACGAAATACGCAGGAGCAGATCAAAAAATATTCGGATAAAACCAAAGAACTTCTCAATACAATCAAGCATGAGAACTTTGAGTCCATAGAGCCTTTTGTAAAAATACTTGCCGACATAAGAACCACACGCGGAGAAGTAATTTCATTGAAAGAACTTCGCTACGCAGACCTGGAAGCTATTGAAAAAATGGAAGTACAGCTTTCAGAACAGGCCTCCAAACTCTCTCAAAACTGTGTACAATTCCTTTTACAGGAACATGCTTTACAACCATATAAAGAAAAAGTAATTACACAGAAAGAGGCCATAGATAAAGTACAGAAAGTCACAGAAGCTAATAAAACAGAAGAAGAGCTTGGCAATATCTCCAAAGAACTGGAGTTATTAATTGATACGGTAAGCAACCTAAAAATAGAAGATGCTACAGAAACCAGCCGCATCATTGATAATATATCCATCATCTTTGCAGACCTGAATGGCTTAAAATCTACGCTAAAAAACAAGAAGAAAGATTTAGGAAGGGTAGAAAGCACGGCAGAATTCCATAGCCAGATCAAACTGGTAGAACAAGCTATTGTCAATTACCTGGATGTTTCAGACACTCCCGAACGATGCGATGAGTACTTAACCAAACTCATGGTACAACTGGAAGAACTGGAAGGCAAGTTTGCCGACTTTGAGGAGTTTATTCAAAGCCTTACGGAGAAACGGGAAGAAGTGTATGAAGCTTTTGAAACGCGAAAGCTTCAGATTATTGAAGCCCGGAATACCAAAGCCAGCTCCCTGTCATCAGCAGCAGAACGAATATTAAAAGGCATTCAAAACAAAGCAGCTTCTTTTAAAACAGCCAGTGAAATCAACGGATATTTCGCTTCTGACCTTATGGTAGAGAAGGTAAGAGATATCATAAAACAACTTCAGGAACTAAATGACCCGGTCAAATCAGATGATATACAAAGCAAGTTAAAGACAGCTAAGGAAGATGCTATCCGGCAACTGAAAGATAAGCAGGAACTGTTTGTCGATGGTGCCAATGTTGTTAAGTTTGGCTCTTATCATTTCTCGGTTAACGTTCAACCTCTGGACCTGACCATTATTCCTAAAGACGGTGAAATGTATTTTCACCTTACCGGAACCAACTTTTTTGAAAAAATTACTGATCCTGAATTTGCCACTACTAAACCGGTCTGGAACCAGACGCTGATATCAGAAAACGAAACAGTATACAGAAGTGAATACCTGGCTTATAAAATCTATCAACAGGCTTTGGCCGGCAAAACCAATCTGAACGAATTGCTTTTAATGAATATAGAAGAGCTGCAAGCTTATGTTCAGAAGTTTATGGCTTCCCGGTATTCCGAAGGTTATACTAAGGGAGTTCATGACAAAGATGCCACTTTAATATTGGAGGCTGTACTAAGACTACATAAATCTATAGACCTGCTTCGATACTCCACGGAAGCAAGAAGCCTCGCCAAATTCTACTGGAATCATGTACTGGCCCAGGAAACCAAAGAGCAACTTAATCGAAGAATTAAGGGGTTTGGTATTATCCTTAAAGTATTTCCCGACACCTCTGAATCCAGGGATATGATCGGAGACCTGGAAACAAGGCTAACAGACTTTAGCAAATCCGTACCTATATTCTCAGAATTATATGCTAAAGAAGCAGCAAATTACTTATTCAATGAATTGATCAGGGGCGATCACTTCATTGTAAGTCAGGAAGCAGCCGAATTATATGAGTTATTCACCAGTTTCCTTTTAAAGGAAAAAATCTTTGAAAGCTTTAAAGAATCCTTAGCTCATCTCGATCATGATAAGGTAAATCAGTTTGACCTGGTGAAAACCTGGCTCAATGCCTTTGTTGAAAACGAACAGCATACGCTATTAAAAGATGCGGTCGTAGAAAGTACAACGCTGTTCCTTTCTCAGGAAGTTTTTGACCACTATATCGTCAAAGCATCTACCAAATCCAGCATTGAAGGTATGGTAGGAAGCCATTCCCTGCTCAGAGAAGGCATATACCAACTCGACTTTAACCGGTTCATGAAAAAGCTGGAAGCATATGAACGAGACATTGCCCCGCTATTTGAACGTTATATTCATTTGAAAAATCATTTGATAGAACAGTTTAAAGAAGAGTTACGACTGAATGAATTCAAACCCCGTGTCCTTAGTTCTTTCGTAAGAAATAAACTCATCGACGAAGTATACCTTCCTCTGATAGGAGCCAATCTTGCCAAACAGATAGGTGTAGTTGGTGAGAACAAGCGTACTGACTTAATGGGTATGTTGTTGCTGATATCTCCTCCGGGATATGGTAAAACTACCCTTATGGAATATATTGCCAGCCGGCTTGGAATCATATTCATGAAGATCAACGGGCCTGCAATCGGGCATAAGATCACCTCGGTAGATCCCGCTGAAGCCGTCAATGCAAGTGCAAGAGAAGAATTGGAAAAGTTGAACCTTGCCTTCGAAATGGGTGATAACGTAATGATCTACATCGATGACATTCAGCACTGCAATCCCGAGTTTCTGCAAAAATTCATCTCCATGTGCGATGCGCAGCGAAAAATTGAAGGAGTATATAAAGGAAGGCCCAAAACCTACGACTTCCGTGGTAAAAAGGTATGCGTGGTAATGGCAGGTAACCCCTATACAGAAACCGGTGAGAAATTTCAGATTCCGGATATGTTGGCCAACCGGGCGGATACATACAACCTGGGAGATATCATTGGAGATAAGGATGAGGTATTCAAACTAAGCTACATTGAAAACAGTTTAACTTCCAATCCTGTATTAGGCAAGCTTGCCAACAAAAGCATAAAAGATGTGTATGCTTTTCTTAAAATTGCCTCTACCGGAGACAAAACAGGCCTCGACTTTGAAGGAAGCTACTCGGCAGAAGAAGCCAATGAATATGTATCACTTCTTGAAAAGATAGTGAAGATCAGAGATGTGATATTGAAAGTCAATCAGGAATATATTTACTCCGCATCCCAGGCAGAAGAATACCGGACAGAGCCTGCATTTAAATTACAGGGCTCTTACCGTAACATGAACAAGCTGACCGAAAAGGTAGTATCTCTGATGAATGAACAGGAGCTTAAGTCGCTGATTCTTTCTCATTATGAAGGCGAAGTTCAAACTTTAACCAATGGAGCTGAAGCCAATATTCTTAAATTCAAAGAACTGGTAGGCTGGCAGAGTGACGAAGACAAAGAACGTTGGGAAGCTATCAAAGCTACCTTCCGGAAAAATCAAAAAATGCGTGGCATAGATGCCAACAATCAGGTAGGTATGGTGGTTGCACAATTGTCTTCTTTAAGCGAAGGAGTGGATGGCATAAAATCCGCAATTGAGAAAGCCAATGTAAGTCCCGCTAACGACATTACTGAACCTTCAAAACAATCTAAAGAAAAAAACAAAACCAATACTCCAAGCGAAGATACATTGAAGCTGTTACTGACGGAGTTAGTTAAAACTCAAAAACTGCTTCAGGAACAATTAGGTACTCAGGCATCTTTCCTTCAAAAAGAAAAAGAAGCACGAGAAGCCTTTGAAAAAAGCATAAATGAAAACGAGAAAAAGCGTCAGAAAGAAGAAGAGAAAAGAAGGAAAGAAGAGGCAGCACGATTAGAACAGGAAAGAATAAACAAACTTTCCAGAGAAGAAGAACTGCAACTAATCCGAACTGAAAAACTTAACAAGTTTCTTGCTATCGA
>DATCKK010000446.1:0-7812 GCA_036562325.1 Cytophagaceae bacterium
ATCTACCTTTAATCAACTTAATATTTAATTCATTAAACGTATCATGTAATAAAAAGGACAAGCTTAGCTTATCCTTCCATTCAAAATTCATAATTCGAAATCCTTAATTATCTAAACCAACTTTTCTGCCATCTTCACTAATGAATTACCTTTTAACACAGGTATAACATTATATACATCTTCTGTGAGGCAGAACTCTATATCTTTTTTAATATTTAAATTATGAAGTCTTTTGGCGTGAGAAGAGTTGGATAAGAAAGAAAGCATGTCTTGCCTTGCTGTTTGATATAGCACCTGGGCAGCTATTGCAGAATCATTTTCTGAATCAAAATAACCTTTGACTCCCTCTACTACTGCTCCGGCAAACAGTGTGTCTTCCAGATTTACCTTTCCTTTCCAACCTGCACAGAGAATTAAAACATCGTTTGGCTGACTAATAAGATAATTGATTACAGCCGACTTATTTAAAAATGATCCTACAATTACTTCCGCAGCATTTTTTGATTTAGTAATCGCTAAGGTACCGTTAGTTGTGGTCATAGCGATGGTCTTCCCTTTCAATGCTTCCTGCATGTAGCTAAAAGGTGAGTTGCCCAGATCAAAGCCTTCCGCCATTTTACCATCTCTTTCAGCCGCTGTAATACAAGACTGGCCTTTCAAGGCTTTACACTCATCCAGTGTGGCCACCGGAATAATGCTTTTAATCCCATGAGCTATGGCCGTAGTCATGCAGGAGGTGGCTCTTAAGATGTCAACTACCACTACTACTTTATTTTCTACTCCGTACAAATCCACCAGCTCGGGTGTCAGACATACTTCTATGTTTCTCATTGCTGCTATTTGTTTTTAATGAACGGCAGTTTGACCACCTTAGCTTTTAAGTTTTTATTTCTGACTTTTATATATATTTCTGTTCCTTCTCCTGCAAATGCTGCTTGTACATACCCCAAGCCAATTCCAACACCCAGGCTTGGCGATTGTGTACCAGAGGTTACTTCCCCTATCACTTCATCCTTATCATTTACAATTGCATAATGCGAGCGAGGTATTCCTCTATCTATCATTTCAAAGCCAATCAGCTTTTTGTTAACACCTTTTTCCTTTTGCGCTTTCAGATTATCTGAATTCACAAAGTCTTTAGTAAACTTGGTAATCCAGCCTAAGCCAGCTTCCAACGGTGAAGTTTCATCAGTAATATCATTACCATATAGGCAAAACCCCATTTCCAGCCTTAAAGTATCTCTTGCCCCAAGCCCTATAGGCTTAATACCAAACTCAGCTCCTGCTTCAAATATTTTATGCCATACTTCCTCTGCTGACTCGTTAGGAACATATATTTCAAATCCACCTGCCCCTGTATACCCTGTTGCAGATATGATTACATCCTTTACACCGGCCATTTCTGCCTTCACAAAGGAATAATACTCTATCTGACTGAGATTTACAGAGGCCAGCTTTTGCAAAGTAGCAGTAGCATTGGGCCCTTGTACCGCAAACAATGATATCTGGCCGGAGATATTTTGCATTTCAGCTCCCATAGTATTGTAGCCAGAGATCCAGTTCCAGTCTTTTTCAATATTGGAAGCATTCACCACCAACATATACTCCTCTTCTCCCATTTTATAGACCAACAGGTCATCTACAATACCTCCCTTTTCATTAGGAAGGTAGGAATATTGAACTTTTCCGACCGTTAATCTGGAAGCATCATTGGAAGTTACTTTTTGAATAAGTGCCAACGCCGCAGGCCCTTTCACCACAAACTCTCCCATGTGGGAAACATCGAAAACTCCTACAGAATTCCTTACTGCCAAATGTTCTTCCAGGTCAGAAGAATACCGTACCGGCATATTGAATCCTGCAAATGGGACCATCTTAGCTCCCAGCTTTTCATGTAAATCGTTTAGATATATTTTTTTTACGTCTGTGGATGCCTGCTCCATTTCTAAATAATTATGAATTTGAATTTTAAACTTTGAATGAAGTTATCATCTGATTCTTCACTTCCCAGCCTGACGAACGCGGTTAAACAACTTTTTATTTAACACTCACGCACTTTCATTCAAGGGGGACAATATTCTGCCTTTTAACTCAATCTACTGATTAAATGCTCGTTACCAGCAAAAGATCAGAAAAAACTGAAAAAGCGTAGTTATGAAAATTTAACCAGTAAATAACTTAATCTTTTCAGGTTCCAATGAAACGCCTTCAAGCGCTCCAAGTGGTCTTTTATATGTTTTGTGGTACTACTACCTCATCTCAACTACTAACTAAATTTTGAATCCGAATATTAATTCAAACTCACATTCAAAATTACCAATGGCAATATCGTTAAAATATAATTAAAATAATAACAAGAAAGCTAAAAATACGAATTTATTAGCTTTCGAAGATATTTAATTGTGTTATACTAAGATTAAAGGAAACTCTATGATATGGGGTAATACCAAAATCGCGGATAGCATCACGGTGCTTTTTTGTAGCATAACCCATATTATTACACCAGTCATAGGCAGGATATTCTTCCGATAGTTTTATCATAAGATCGTCCCGATAGGTTTTGGCAAGGATAGAAGCAGCAGCGATGGATAAATATTTCGCGTCTCCATCCACAATGCACTCATGAGGAATTTCCGGATAAGGCTTGAACCTATTCCCATCTACCAAAAGCAATTCGGGTTTTATTTTCAAAGCATCCAAAGCTTTATGCATGGCCAGAAAAGAAGCATTCAGAATGTTTATTTTATCTATATCCTGATGAGAAACCTCCGCTATCGCCCAGGCAATGGCCTCCTGCTTAATTTCATCTCTTAATTGCTCCCTCACCTTACGGGATAGTTGCTTAGAATCATTTAAGAGCTTATGCTTGTACTTTTTAGGAAGTATTACTGCTGCTGCCACCACAGGCCCTGCAAGACATCCCCTGCCTGCTTCATCGAGACCGGCTTCTATGAATTTCCTGGAAAAGCTTGATTTTAACATGCAGTAACAATAGCGAGATATTAAAGTTAGTGATAAATGAATTTAATCTCTAAATTGGATACCTGTTTTTATCCACAGACTATAAAAGAATGTTATGAACGAGACAATCAATCCCTGGAAAACATTGGACAGCAGGGAAATTTATAACAACCCATGGATCTCAGTCAGGGAAGACAAGGTGTTGAACCCGGCCGGGAAAAACGGCATTTACGGGGTAGTAAGTTTTAAAAATAAAGCCATTGGTGTAATACCGGTAGACAAAGAAGGCTATACTTACCTCGTGGGACAGTTTCGATATACCTTAAATGAGTACTCCTGGGAAATACCCGAAGGTGGTGGACCGATGGGAGAATCTCCTCTGGAAACTGCCAAAAGAGAATTAAAAGAAGAGACAGGATTTGTTGCTCACAAATGGACTCAAATCTCAAGAATTCACACTTCCAACTCCGTAACCGATGAAGAGGGGTTTTTATTTCTGGCAGAAGACCTGGAAGAAGGAGAAACCGAACCTGAAGAAACTGAAGACCTGAGAGTAAAAAAGGTTCACCTGAGAGAAGCAGTAGAAATGGTAATGAAGGATGAGATAACCGATAGTTTGAGTATTGCGGGGATATTGAAGGTTGCGAGAATATTAGGTATTTAAACACAACCAATAAAAAAGGGGCTAAAAGCCCCTTTTTTATTAAATCCAAATTTCTCTAAATATGTTAAATTATTGAGCTGTAATATTACCCAATTCTAATTTATTTTTAACTGAATTTAAAGTATGTGGTCCAGCTGCTGCTGCTGGCAATGCCCAATCCTTCATCACATCTGGATTTGGTAAAGTGTTTAATGATTGATAATCTAAAGAAAGAGTTATTGCAACACCCTCTGGCAGATTTGAAAATGTAAATACTCCTGTATTTGATGGAGTAGCAGTAAATACATTTGGCTCATAATCTGAAGAAATTTTTGCAATCACTGTTCCACCTGTAATTGTAGTATTTGGAGTTCCTAAATCGAAATCAAAATCTCCATAGATGGTACCGGTAATAGTTCCACCACGAACAGGCAATACGATTTCATCCTGATCATACTCAAGTTGATCTGTATCTAGATCAGCATAGTCACAATAATAGCAATCAATAGTTTCAACACTGTTTACTGATAAATATTTTGACTCATCAGGAGACTCAACGAATACCGATACAAGTCCAGGCTTCATTCCATCAAAAGATACTATACCTGTTCTATCAGTAGTTTTTGTCTGAACATGTCCATTTTGATTTACAGTAACTTTAGCTCCAGCAAAGCCTGTTACTTTCCCACCCTCAGGAGTAGATGAAGTTTTTACCTGAATTGAGTAAACCATGCTTATTGTTCCATTTGGAACATTGTTCTCCTGAACAACTACAGGATCTACTTTTTCATCGTCATTGCTACAAGAAGTAAACATAGTACCAGCTGTAGCTAAAAGTGCTAAACTTAATAAATTGATTTTTTTCATAAAAAGTTAAATTAATAAAATTGTTTAAGGTTAAGATTAAGATTTAATTGATACAAAGTAATTTAGACTGCCAAAACTAGTAAAAGGATAATAACAGAAAAATCAAAAACAATAAATTTCCATACATACACACCCTTATTCTTTTTGTAACTTTCCAAAAATCAACTCGTTAAAGTCACATTTCCAATTACCGCGACAAAACTATTGATTTCTTCATTAAAAAACAATAACCCCCCAACAGATTTCTTATACACCAACTTTAATCCCCTGTTGACGATTTATAAAAAATTAAACAACTGTCCTGAAAGTCAGCTAAAACCTATTGATTTTCAGGACAGTCTCTTCATTAGGCCCGAAAACACCAGGAATTAAAGAGTGTCATAGCCATTAAATGTATAAAGATATTTAGTCTTCAGGTCAAGCGTCTCATCTGCTATCAGGTTAAAGACATCTGAAAAATAATACTCGTCCGTTAATGTATAATCTCTTCCACCTTCGGTAGATACTGTATATTTTTCATAATGGCGAACTGAAATTGTCGCTTCACCTTCAGGTAAATCAGACAAAGAAAACTCTGAATTTGCATTTGTACTTACATAGTACACATTGGGCTGCATGCTCTTATCTGCATACTCTATTCGCACCTGAATCCCAGCTTTATAATCTCCAGAATCCCCCGGAAATGGGCTACCACTGTTATCCCTGTCAAAGTCTCCGATAAAGGCTCCTTTTACAGTAGCACCTTTCCTTGGAAGATATATCCTCTTGGTCGCAAACACATCCAGATTATTGTCACTGAAAGGAGTTTCCAAGGCCCCTTCAAAACCAATAAAACCTGTGGCATTATAAGAGGCATATCCTTCTCTTTTAACAAAAATAGCCACTTCGCCAATACCAAGGTTATTGAATACTGCTATACCAGACTCATCGGTGGTAACCTTTTGAACACTGCTTCCTTGCATAACGGTAACTTCCGCGTCACCTAAGCCACTTACTCTTGCCTTGTCACTGGAAGGTAATACATGAACTGCCAATGTCCCTCTTATCTGTCCATCCGGAACATTATCTTCAACTATCGGCTCAATATCCTTACATGAATTAAACACAAAAGCTGTAAGCAAAATCAGATTAAATAGTAATTTTTTTTTCATACCCGTACATGTTTATATACAAAGGTACAAAAAGAATAACAGAGCAGCTATTTTCCTGATCAAGTTTTTATTACATAAAAATCGAATTGCTTTTTAACCTGATTTCCCCCTAAAAACTAAGTTTCCTTTCCCCACTTTCCAAATCATAAAAAATGAAACATTTTTAGAACATCTGAACAAGGTGTAAATGAAAAATAAAAATCAATCTGCGGAATTTTTACTTACCCGAAGCACCATCCCCTTATATAAAGTGTAGCTTGACAGATTATTAAGTTGCCTTAATTCCTCCAGGGTGAGCCCAAATCTTTTGGCAATGGTAAACATAGTATCTCCTTCTTTCACCACATAACTGGTTACATTAGCATCGATAGTTGACTTAACTTTTAATCTTTGCCCGATTAAGATCAGATCAGACTTTAGCCCATTTAGTTCTTTTAATTCATCTACCGTCATGCCATACTGTTTACCAATCGAGTATAATGTATTTTTAGGTTCTACTATATATAAATCTTCCCCGGTTCTTAACTCTTTAGCCATGATATTAGACGAAGGTTTAACCTTATCAACAACGCCAACACTATCGACAGAAGCATTCATTATATTGGCGCTTCCCAAAGACATTGTAATTGGTGCTATAATATCATCATCCCCGATCCTTCGTACACGCAATGGCCGATAAGCCAATATATTTTCATCTTTCAGATTATTCATTTCCTTCAGCTCTTCTACCGTCATATTAAACATCTTTGCGACTGAATACAAAGTTGTTTTAGGCTGAATAATATAAGTCATAGCTTTTGCCCTGTATCCGGGGCCTCCCACCACATAAAACTCCACTCTCCGGTTCAACTGTCGGCCAATTGCATTTTCATTGGTTGCAATGGGATTTCCCTCTCCAAGTGCGTTAACAACCAGCGCACTTTTATCTACGCCATTTTTTATCAAATAATTTAAAGCTGTTTTACCTCTGTTTTTAGATAACTCAATATTATAAGCATCCGACCCCCAGTTATCTGTATTGGCATTCATTTCTATTTGCAGTTGCGGATGCTTTTTATAATACTCAACCAACTCTTCCAGTGACTTCTCTGCTTCCGGCCTTAGTGTATATTTATCAAAATCAAAATAAATATTTTCAAATAGTTTCTTACTCGGTTTCTTTCTGGACTTCTTCACTTCCAGATCCTCCGACATATATTTCACTTCAGTTGTCAAATTGGTATTTTTTTCATCAAGCACTACTTTGTAATCATCCGCAGGTAAATTTTCATACCTAAACTCTCCTTTCTCATTAGTAGTGGTGGTTTTGATGGTTTTCTTATTGGCATCATTCAACTTCACGACAACATCCGAAGCCGGATCTTTCGTCGTAGCATCTACCAGTTTACCCTCAATGGAAATACTTTTGGAGTTACCTAATGAATCTTTTTCAATCTTTGCAATTACTGCTTCTTCTTCAGCTCTTATTTTAAATGTATATATATCATCATTGCCATAACCTCCGTCTCTGTTAGATGACAAATAGCCTCTGTCCGTCCCGGCAACGAAGTAAAAATCATCTTTGTTTGAATTAAATGGCAACCCTAAGTTTCTTACATTCTCAAACTTTGGCCCCTTAGCTTCAAAAATATCCAAGCCACCAAAGCCCTGATGCCCATTAGAAGCAAAAAATAAAACAGGCACACTATCAATAGAAGAATGATAGCATGGAGACATATCAATATGTTTGGTATTTACTTTTGGCCCCATGTTTTTAGCAACGCCCCAATTATCATCTCCTTTGCATGTACTATACCATATATCATGCATTCCCAGTCCTCCAGGCCTTTTAGATACAAAGAACAGTGTATCCCCATTAGGCGATACAGAAGGCTGGGCATTCCAATATCCTTTCATGTTGATATTGTCATTCAAGCGCTCCGGCTTTTGCCATTTGCCATTCTGAAATTTGGAAACATAGATTACACAGTTATATTCTTCATAATCATCATGCTTAATTTTTTCATCACAACTTGTGTAATAAAACTTTTTTCCGTCTTTGGTAAACGAGCCAGGGCTTTCATTGAATTTTGTATTTAATGAATTAAATGCATCTTCATTACCTGACATTTCCCAGCTTACAGTATCTTTCTTTTCAAAGCGAAAATTATCCGTAAACTTTCCACCTAATGCAGTATACCTATCTTCCCC
>DATCKK010000458.1:0-2593 GCA_036562325.1 Cytophagaceae bacterium
GTACATGAACATGTTAAAATAAACTCTGTTGGGCTCTGACAATAATGGAAATGTAAGCCAGGAAGTATTAAAACTTCTTGAAGGAAAATCAATGAAGTCAACATACGGGCCTTGTCCCCATGGTTGCCCGGCCATTACTAATGCAGGAGTGCCATCAATTAAATCCAGTACAGGAAATTTCCCCATCGGCCCACCACCTACCGGTGGCGTTCCGGTACCATCGTATTGTTCGGTTGGCTGCCAATCACTGGCCCAACCGGTAGGAGAATCTGGGCTGGTAATAAGTGATTGGGAAAAATCCGTAACCAACAAACCATTAGAGTTCAAATTAGGCTTCGAACTCATATAAAATGAAGTGCTAAGTAATGGCTTATTAGAGGATCTTGGAAAAGACAATGTTACATGAACTGTTCCCGGTTTAAAAGAAAAAACAGCATCGGAAGAACCATCCCACATTGAATTGATGGCAGAAATCTCTTTAGAACCTCCGGTTAACGTTTTATATGCATTTCCACTGGATAATGTTATTTCCCAGTACGCTTCGTTTTCAAATTTCGCTAAAAAATAAGGCCTCTCTCCCAATGCAAAATCTATTGTATCATCACTTACTTTTAGCGAATCCAGTATATTTACAGGGCCTGAAATACTGACTATTTCAGAGCCTATGATTTCGTCCTTCGAGCAACTGAATAAGGAAGAAATTATAGCTATAATTATAATAGTAGTTATCTTATTCATACGCTTTAAATTTTATTCCCCACATTTTTCATTTTATGAATTAATTAAAATGACATATTGAAGAATATGAGAAATTGGTTTAAAGAATAACCAGCATCAACTACCTTTTCTTTATACTCAAATGTGTGATATTGTGCAGTTATGTAAGTACGTTTTGAAAACCGGTACTTCAAGCCCATGGCAAGCATGCTGAAATTACTATTATAATTAAACCTTTGGATATCTCCCGGAATAGGACGATTGAACTGGTCTAAACCAATCAGGACTTCGTTTCCTTCAGAGAACAACATTTTTGCTCCCAATAGTAAATCCAGGTTTTTGAATACTTCCGCTTCTATGCCACCATCTATCAGATGAGATGTTAACCCAACTTTCACCAAAGAGTCTCCTCCTCTTTTGGTATTCTCCAATCGATATCCTCCATTTACTGCTAACCTTTTCTTAAAACCAATCAGCTTGGCAACATTGAAATCTACAGTGCCTTCTACTATTGAATATTTTTTCTTCTCTTTTGTTCCTTCTCCGGTAACATTACCGAGCAGTTCAGTATGTATGTTGGCTTTAATAATTTCCAGAGAATCTTTATATCCTGCATCCAGCCAGATACCTGCACGGTTAGGGGTTGCTGTTCCATAAGGCAATGCGTTAGACAATCTGATATCATACGCCATCCATGTGGTAGTTATATATGGATTGTATATTGACGGATCGCGGACTAAATCATAAATAGTAGGTGTTCTTTGAATCTGAGAGAATGTTCTGTTTCCATAAAGAGGAAATATATGAGGCGTATTAAAGAAGTTTACTCTTTTAGACTGAGCTCCTGAACTTACAAACTCAGGCCCTACATATCTATATCCTGCTTTAAATGTTAAACCTTTGTTTAACTCGATCCCGGCACCTGCATTTAGTGCTAAATCTGCATAGTCTTCTACAGGAAAAGTTTTTACTATTCCTGTATCTATAAAATTCTGTTGCGCATAAGCAGCTTCTCCGAAAAATCTCAACTTATAATTACCTTTATCAATCAATAAATTTGGTTCTACAGAAACAACAGGGTTTCTGGAAGACTCTCCGGAGTTAATGGTAGCTCCTACGTCAAAAAGATTGATGTAATTTATACCAAGGTTAAACTTCCCTGCCGGATTAAATAATACTCTTCCTCCAGCCTGAAAGCTCGCCGGATTTGTCCCGACCACACCTCTGTTTTTAACAAAGAATGCATCAAAACGAATTGCCTTGATCGGATTATCCATTGCTAATGTAAAATCACCATGGGCTCCTTGTCTCCACCAATAATTGCCTCTGTTCAGGTTTTCATAATAGGCATAATCATTCCTCAGGTCACTAAATATCTTTGCTTCATTTACACTTCCTTCGGAGTAATTATTGTATAATGTAAAAGGAGAGAGTTTAAGATAAATGTCTCCAACCTGGTAGCCAACTACTTTAGCAATTAATCCTTTAATATATAGCTGACGCAACTCTGCCGAGGTTCCTGCACCAAAAAACCCTCCAAGCTCGCTTTTTAACCTCATTATAGCTTGTATCTCTGTATTCTTATCCGGGTTAATATTAATTCCCAAATCTACCAGTACATGGCCGCTGCTTGTCTGATCCGCATGAGTGGTATCTTCTTTCCCAAGTCGGTTCGTTTCCTGGATTGCCCTTGAATATGCCCCAAATTTAATTTTATCATCTTGGGCAAATGTTATTAGAGAAGAAAAGGAAGTTGAGACAATTAGTGCCAGGATGTATAATTTCCTATTCATTTTATTTATGTTTTATAAATTCTTAAATCGGTTTAGAAAAATATTTTTATTTCGATGGTAGACTCATGCCCTTTGAATGCCTC
>DATCKK010000459.1:0-8721 GCA_036562325.1 Cytophagaceae bacterium
TACCAATAGTATATTATTTTTCATATAATTAATAAGTTTAACAGTTGATAGTTTTTTTTTATTAATAGTATTATCTCTTTATTTAAAATTGTACTCTATAACCTAAATAAGGAAATATCCCTAGTTGGTATTCATTTTCTATTTGCTTTGTTCTATTATTCCAGCTTTGGGTGAATACATTTTGGCTGTTAAAAATATTGTCTGCGGCTACAAACAACTGGTGGTTAGCTTTTGGAGTATTTACTCTGTAAGTAACTTTAAAATCTGTCCGGAAATAATTCTTTACCTTTTTACTATAGGCATTTTCATAATCATACACGGCACGATTTTGTACCAATGAAGCATCACGATCGATGGGTATTATGCGCTTTCCTCCGGAATGAGTTACCTTAACATCTAGCGATAAAACTTTCCCTTTGTCTTTGTTCAGCTCAAACTCTTTACCAGCAAGTGCATTAAATACATGTCCTATATTAAATGCCGTACTTCTCCATTTACCGTCAGCGGCTTTATAGTTAGACTCCAGCAAGGATAAATTTGTCAGGAAATAATACCCTTTATCAAAGTACCTTTCAAGAGTTATCTCTGCACCATAATTTCTACCCAATCCTTCATTAACTGTACTGTCAAGTGCATAGAAACCATATTCGGCTCCGGTATTTATTATAGAATATACTTTATGAAATTCTTCTACCTTGGCAACACTAACAGGCACATTATATAAATGCTGATAATAAAGCTCTGTCTTTAAGCGAAGGTTTTTAGAAAGGTTTTGTTCATATCCTCCTACCACATGAAGCGCTTTAGTAAAGCCAAGGTTTTTGTTAGGAAATCTGTATCTATTTAAACTCTCATCATAAAACTGAGTTTGGTAAACAAACAATGGCTGTGTCTGTGAATGTAAGCCTGCCGCCAGGCTTACCCTTTTCTTGTCAGCTATTCTATAGCTTGCTGAAAACCTGGGCTCCAATGATTGTGTATTATTTAACTTGAAAAGTTGGTAGTATAAACCTGAGTTAATAGTAAGTTTATCAGTCAAATGTCGTTGCCAATGGGTATACGCCTGCCATAAATAAGCATCTCCCTTTATGTCCAACGAAGTATAATACACGGAATCTCCATCATCATAATACTTTTCATAGTTATTATAAAACATATTCCTGCCAATCACTCCTGCTTTAATCAGGTTGCGAGTGTTAATTTTATGGGTTACTACATAAGTAGCCAAATAATGTCCTTCTGTATTACTAAGGTCGTAATCGTCAATCCGGCTATCATCGGCATATACAGTATAACTTTCAACAGCCACCTTTCCTGCAGACGCAGAAACAATAAGTTTACCGGTTGTTTTTTCAGAAATTCTCAAAGTGTGAGATAATCCGGTTGCAAACATTTCAGAGATAAAATCATCATCATATAACTTAACTGGATTAGCTCCTTGTCCGATTGTATCCTCATTAGGTGTTTTGATACGGATGGTACTTGTCCCTCCAATTCCCCATAAAGAAAATGTTCCGGATTTTTTAGTAGGCACTTCTATTTTAAAAGTAACATCATGAAACTGAGGAATACCATTAGCTCCAATAGATACGCCCAACTTGTCCAATGCACTGAAAGAAAAGAAACGATAACTTGCCAGATAGGAAGCTCCTGAGCCTTTTTTAATAGGCCCTTCTGTTACAAGCTCAATACCGTTTAAGCCAATCTGAAAGGTATTTTCTCTTTTTTCATTATTACCGGTTCTTAAGCGTACATCAAAAGCCGCGGCAGTTTTATTTCCGTATTCGGAAGGGAAAGCTCCTGTAAGGAAATCTGAATTAGCCAACAGGTTATTATTAAGTATACTGAATACACCTCCGGAAGTACCGGTATAAGTAAAATGGTTAGGGTTCGGAATATCAACTCCCTCCAGTCTCCACAATATCCCTGTAGGTGAATTACCTCTTACGATAATATCATTTCTCTGGTCATCTCCTCCTGCAACTCCGGCATAGTTTGCTGCCATACGACTTGGGTCCTGCCTGGAACCAGCAAACCGGTTAATTTCTTCTGTTCTTAAATTGGTTACACTGGTCGTGATTAAGGAGTTATTGGCTTTGGATTTATCCTTCTCTCCTTTGATCACCACTTCATCCGCCATATAAATTTCTTCTTCCATAGTTGCATTCAGCACTACTTCCTTACCTGCCCCCACCAAGACATCCGACATAATGAATTGCTTAAACCCCATAAAGTTAAATTGTATGTTATGCCGGCCTACCGGTACCTGTTCAATCCTGAACTTTCCATTATCATCTGTCATCACCGCTTTCACCGGGTCCGTAGTTAAAATAACCACCTGTACCCCAGCCAATGGTGTCTGTAAGTTTTTATCAACAACAGTCCCGCGTACTGTTTGAGTATAAACCTGTTCCTGATTTTGAGCATAAGTGTTCAGGTGAAGGCATAGCAATGCCATCATAAGAATTATTAAAAATCTCATGTCGATTAAGTTTAAATGTTGTTAGTTGAAAGCGTGTCGGTTAGAATCGTATCCCTGCAGAAAAGCCGGGCCACATAGCTACATTCACTTTATTGTATTCCTCTGTATGGGTTTTGAAAGCGCTGATGTATGGACTAAAAGTTTCAGCGTCTTTTATATCAGTAACTTTAACATTAAATGTAGGCCCTACAAACAAACTGGTTTTTTCACCTATAAGGAAACTGGCGAGAAATCTTCCCTGGCCCAATAAGTTGACTTTACTTTTCCAGACTATACCTTCATTAACATGCCAACCTATTACATCTATATTAACATTCAAACGATTAGAAGCTTTAATCTCCGAACCAAATCCATACCCTACTGCCCATTTAAAGTAATCATCTTTATTAGGATGTATACTTGCTGCAAAGATATTGTGCAACTTTTTAGTACCTGTTTTAAAAGCCACATTACCCACAAATGTTTCGTTCGTATAAACTTCAAATCTGTAATATCCTTTTTTAGAGATGCTTAAAAATCCTAATTGAATACCTGTTACCGTATCGGCAATGTTTAATATACCTAATTGCGAGCCTTTCACTTTGCCGGCCACATTAAGAAACCCTGAAGCCTGTACACCATTGACGTTTTCACTGACGTTCATAAAGCCCGCTCCCTGAAAACCGGAAACTCTCCCATTTACAATATTGGCAAATCCAGCCCCCTGAAAACCTATCATATCTCCATCTACCACATTCATAAAACCTGCTCCCTGTGGCCCATACATACCTCCATCATTCACATTCATAAACCCCGCCAGCTGCAAACCTACCACATTACCTCCGGCCACATTCATAAAGCCTGCACCTTGAAATGCATACACACTATCTCCGGAAATATTCATGAAACCCGCCATTTGTGCCCCCTGTGTAGCGCCGCCATTAATATTCATAAATCCACCTCCCTGTACTCCTCGCACATCACCGCCTACAATGTTTCCAAAGGCTGCAAACTGAGCTCCTTTTACAAAGTCTTTTTCCACATTCAGAAAGCTTGAAAACTCTGCTCCTTGTACACCTGCCGCATATCCGGCAAACAAATTAAACGAAAGTCCATTAACTGATTTTGAATTAGCAGGACCATTCGAACTTAAAGGAGGAAATATTGATACCTGCATTGGTACATAGGTATAGTCCTTCTCATTTAACTCCGGATTTTCAACATCCTCCTGCGTCTGATTGGTCGTATCATTTACCGAAATATTATCAGACTTTCGTGATAAAAAATTAGGTTTCTTAATATTTAGATTACTGATGCTATCACCTAATGCATTTACTTCATCCCTCAGTTCTCTTAATATCTTTTTAAGATTCTTATTAATATCATCTTCTTTCCCCATTTGGTTGGCATCATTCAGGCTGTCCAACTTATCAAGATATTGTTCTCTTAATTTTCTTTTTTCACTTAGATATTGCTTGCGAAGCTCTGCCGGATCTTCTGTCTTGACAATAGTATACTCCTGAAACTTTGGATTAACCTTTAGTGTGGTATCCAATGAAACATATACTTCTTCTTTCAACTCTTCATTATTAACTTCCTCCGTTTGGTTAACAGCCACTGTATCTTCTATCACCTGTTCCTTGTTCAACGATGTAGATGAGTTGGTAGAAGTATCGGGTTTTGATTTTCCGGTTGATTTCTTTGAAGCACTTTGGGTTAACACTATTTGTTTACCTACTACTTTATAGGTAATATCAGTTCCCGCAAAAATTTTACTGAGTACTTCATTCAATGATACATCTTGCAACTCAAGACTTACTTTTTTATTAACAGGTATCTTGTTATCTGCATAAGAAAAATTAACAGCGTACTTTTTATTTATATCATTTAATATTTCTTTTACAGTAGCTTCTTTATAGCTGACCGTAACTTTTTTATCAAGTACGCCAGACTGACTGAACACTGAAAAGTTCAGACAAAGCAGTAGCATTATAAGGATATATATAGACCTCATGGTGATAATTCGTTAATATGTTGTCAGATTGTTAATTGCATCCTTTGCCCGTAAGGACATAGGTATTATCTCTTTTGTGGTAGTTAATATCAGCTGTTATCGTCAATACTTCCAATAACTCTTCCAGGTCCGGTTTTTCAAAGGTTCCGGTAAATCTGCAAGGAAGGATCAAACTATCGGCTATGATTATCTTCACTCCGAAGTAATCTTCTATAGCTGCAGTTACCTGAGTAATGTCCGTATTTTCAAACTGAAGTACTTCATTCTTCCATGCATTGAAATTTGAATTTTCAATTTTGGTTTTAACTACTTCAGCATTATTTACCAACATCCCTTTATCTCCGGGAAGCAATATAACCTCTTGGGATACCGAACCCTTTGCCGGAGCAAAGGAAACTTTACCGGTTACTACCTGTACTTCTTCCAAAGAATCCTCTTTGTATGCTTTCACATTAAAAGAAGTACCAAGAACAGTGGTAACAGATTTTGAAGTTTTTACCTGAAATTTTCGTCCCTCTGATTTTTTTACATCAAAGAAACCTTCACCTTCCAGATACACGATACGTTCATCGCCCTCAAAACCTTCTGCAAATTTTATTTTACTGTTTTTATTCAGCCATACCTTACTGCTGTCCGGCAGGATCACCTGCTTTTTCTCATCCAATGCGGCAATTTCAGTCATATTGTTACTGCCGGTAATCCAATACCAACCAAAAATGCCGGCACCAATGAAAATAAGCAAAGTCGCAGCTATTCTAAGGTACCACTGATAATCAGTAATTGAAAGAACTTTAGCACTGCCTTCTGCCTCAACAGTTTGAGACTTTACCTTATTCCAGGCAGCCGTAACATCCGGTTCAAAATCATCCTGCACCGTATAAGCTGATTTCCAAACCTTGGAAAACTGCTCATAAGCTGTTTGATTTTCAACATCTTCCTGAATCCACTCTTCCAGAAGTTGCAGCTCAAAAGGGCTAGCCTCTCCTGTAAGTTTCTTAGTAATCAGTTCGATATATTCCGGACTTACATTTTTCATTCATTTCAATTTTATTGGCCAATCTGTTACTATGACAATTTACCCCCTGCCTTACCCCTACGTCCTATTTATTTTTTTTTTAAAAATTTATTAAGATCAGAAATACAAGAAAATCCTTCACGTGTTCATGCAAGTTCTCCCTTAAAACCTTCAACGCCTTACTCATTTGGTTTTCAACGGTTTTTACTGATATCTGCAATGTTTCGGCTATTTCTTTATAGCTCATTTGCTCATACCTGCTAAGTATGAAAATACTGCGGCAGGCAGCAGGCAACCGGTCAATATTTTTATTTATTAAAGCTTCAAGATCTTTAAAAGCAACCGTTTCTTCTACAGAATTCACCGCCGGAGGGTCCACTAATACTCCGGGTTCTTCCATGCTGGCCAGCCTTTTGCTTTTTTGAAGGTAATTGAAGGATGAGTTAACCGAAGCCCTGAATAAATAAGCTTTCAGTGATGTGTTAATCTTAAGAGATTCTTTATTTTTCCATATGGCAATAAATACTTCCTGCACAATATCTTCGCTCGCATCTTTATCCCTCACGAGCTTATAAACCGTCCTGCATAGGGAAGCGTAGAAAGTTTTAAATGCCTTTTCATATTCGGCAGCTGTTAATGTGAAGCTTTCGGAAGTATTTAATTGTTCTACAGACATAAAAACAAATGTCTGTAAAATATCCAAATTTTAATAATGAACCTTCCTCTAATTCTTACTTTTTCTCCTGCAAAGTCAATTCCACATTACCCATTGACAACAATTGTTTTCTGAATACAGGCTTTTCATTTAAAGCACCGCCTTCTCTTGGAATATACAGGTAGGCATCAAGAGTATCTTTGATATTGAAAGATGGCCTTTCATCTATAAACCGGATGTAAAACTGATGATAGGATTTACCTTTAATTATTAAAGGCGTTTCCGACTCCAGCTTAAACCAATAAGGATCTTTAAATTCTTTTTTAGATACCGGATCATAGCAGGTAACAACTATTCTGTCATATACTTCCCCGGAAACAGGCTGAGTGATAATAGCGTTAAGCCGGTTATTCTCAGGATCGCATTGCATCATTACTTTAGCACCTACAAAAGTATGTGGTATAATATCTCCGGATATCAGGCGAAAGAAAAACAACCGCAGATTGAACGGATTTCTTCTGCGCTTATCAGCTATAGTAGTGAGTGCTATGGAATTCCAGTAACCTTTCACCAAATCCATATTGGCCAGCTTATCTGTATAATAAACAATAAATATCCCTCCAATCAACAAGGTGCTGTTAAAAGTATCATTGGCATATACAGGCCCCTTTTCCCAGGCTACTGCGGCATATTGAAGGATTAATATAACAGTCAGTGACACTCCCATCCATGTCTGGAGGTGATCATGACGAAACTGCAATCTATAACTGAAATATGGCGAGTTATTGATACAGTTATTTACAATCATTACCCAAAAAGAAATGGATACAAGGAAGTGCAAGAAAAACATCCCATAAATATTTCTGAACAACCAGAAATCATACAAACCATGGGAAATACTTCCAATCAGAAAGAACAATGGAAATGAAATCCATACAGGAAAATTTTTATACCGGTATCTGCTTAAAACAAATCCGTAAGCAACAATGGATGAATTGACGATATGTCCGGGAACGGAAGTCATAGCCCTTCCACTTATTATTCCCGAAAGATCTCCACCAAAGTAAATGAGGTTTTCTACAAAGGCAAATCCAAGGGCAGACACACTGGCATATAAAATATAATCATAAGCTTCACTCAACACGGAAGGATAAATAAGCAATAACAAAATTAATGGTAGTATTTTGACAAACTCTTCAACGACACCTATACCAAAAATGCAATACAACAAATCATTAAAAAACTCACCATTTTTGGTAAATCCATAACTATGTTTTAAAAAATCATAAAAATAAAAAGCAAGAAAAGTAAAGCTCATTCCATATAACAGTATAAGCCCGACTACTTTTAAATCTTCCCGTTCAAATATATCTATCCGTACTATATATGACAGCCACACAATGAGAATAACAACAGCCGCCACAAACCCAATCCATTTAACATTCTTTAAAGCATTTTTTATAATCAGGTAAAAATAGCCTGGCAGGTTATTGCTTTTAAAATGGAGATTAATTGCCAGCTTATCAGGAAAGTGCATGGCTGCTTGAGGATCTGAAAGTAAAGTAAGCAGTTTTTCCTCCTGCCCGGTATTTTGCAAAAGATAAATTAAGTATTCATAACTTTCACCTGAATATCCATCATTCAACCTGGAAGCTACCTGAAACTCAGATATAGAGCGCGCTGTATCTTCCAGCATCATATAGATCAGGCCCTGATAAAAGCGGTAGTATGGCTTATTTTTATCCTCAAGCTGATTGAAAAAAGTTAAAGAATGACGAAGGCTATCCCTGAAATAATAAGTCAACCCAAGGCAAAGCCGGGCCATATCAACATACGCAGGATCAGCATAGGTCAAACGGTCTAAATAAAAATTAGTTATAGTATAATCATCACGCTCATAAGCAAACCCTGTAGAGTCCCGATAGTATTGGGGAATATCAAAGTGAGAGGTAATATATTCATGCTGCAATTGAATATTGAGAAAGTCTCTTTCAGCTTTTTTAAGCAACTCTGCATCCTCATTAATTCTATCTTCAATAATTGCTTCTTCTTCCGGCTCAATATCCTTCAATGGTTCGGGAAAAGTCAAATTAATAATCACAAACGAACCAAGTAACATCAAACAGGTAAGCGTAAAGGTAAGTACAAAAGGAGATTTGAAAAAAGTCTTTTTGTTGCGGCTGCTTATATATAAATAAAGTATATACAAACCGGTTCCGGCAAGTATCCAGAAGTAAACGGAGCCGAATAAAACTTTAACAGAAGATACCGGACCCGTACCATCCCAATCTATTCCCAATAAATCTCTAATTTGTTGAATAATATGGTTCATATACGCCTGCTGATCCTTAGATTGGTACGTTAATTTAGGACACCGGTTAAAACTAATTTCCTAATATATCAACTAACCGGAAATTTGCTCTATTATTTTTATAATATTTATAAACCAACCGCCCCCCTGTCGCTTCAGATGATTATTTTTCGTTATTCTTTATTAAAGATAGTTTTAACTAATAGGGATTTTCCTATTATTGTGCTATGAATAACTCAATCACTTTTAAGCCTATAGTTACCGC
>DATCKK010000002.1:0-2576 GCA_036562325.1 Cytophagaceae bacterium
ATTGGTAATTTACCACGGGAGGGAATTGCTGAACAGATAGAAATTCTGAACAAATATGAACCCAGAGTGATCGGGGTCGATGCTTTTTTTCGTCAACCCAAATCTCCGGTAGGAGACTCTATACTTGCTTCCGCCTTTTCAAAAGTTAAAAATCTGGTTTTGGTTAGTAAAACCAACCGACCTAATCCGGAAACGGGACAATTCGACACTTTAGAACTATCTCACCCGATGTTTTCGCGTTATGCTTTGTCAGGGATGTCTAACTTAATATCGGAAGGATACGATAAATTTAAAACTTCCCGCGACTTCAGTCCAAAAGAAAGAGTATACGATACGGTAGAATATGCCTTTTCCGTAGTTCTTGCCAATTTTAAAGACCCTGAAGCCGTCTCCAGGCTGTTAGCAAGAAACAATGAAACAGAAACCATTAATTTTCAAGGAAATGTAGACACTTATTCCAACGAGACGTCCTATGACTCCAAAAATGTGTTTTATGCACTGGATGTTCATCAGGTACTGAATGAGGAATTTGAACCCTCCATCATCAAGGATAAAATCGTTTTGATGGGCTATATGGGGGCCAATTTTAACCACGTAACCTGGGAGGATAAATTTTTTACCCCACTCAATCCCAATTATATAGGAAAAACTAACCCGGATATGTATGGGGTAGTCGTCCACGCAAATATTGTAGCCATGATCCTCAATGGTAACTTTATTGATGAGCTTCCGGAGTGGCTCAACCTCGTAATAGGGCTGATTGTTACCTTTTTAAATTTCTGGCTATTTTCCTATCTGTATTTCAAGCTAAGAATCTGGTACGATGGTGTTACTATGATACTTACACTAACCCAAACAATGGTTGTCCTGGGGCTGGTGGTTTACATTTTCAATGCTTTTTCCTACAAAATAGACATTACCTTACCAATAGTGGCACTATTCTTGACTGCAAATACTGTAGAGATTTATTTCGGGATTATGCACCCCGGTTTTAGAAAAATTCGTCAAAAAATATTAATGTCAAAAACAAAAATAAAAGTTAATTATGAAAACTAAGTTACTCACTTTCTTACTTTCATTTTTCATTTCGATAGCTTCCATAGCTCAAGATCAGGAGGTTTTTAAAGTATTGGCATCCAAAGGAACCAATAAATATACTACCGGCGGTTCTACAGAAGCTAAACCGGTTTTAATCGGGAAAAAACTTTACCAAAATGATGAGATCATTGTAGGTGACAATTCCTATCTGGGACTGGCACATAAGAGCGGTAAAACTATTGAATTGAAAAAAGCCGGAACTTATAAAGTAAGCCAGTTATCTTCTGAAGTTTCTGCACAAAACAGCAGCGTAAGTAAAAAATATATAGACTTCGTTTTAGGTGAAATGTCTTCGGACGTAGAAGACATGAGTAAAAACAGACATAAATACATGGATGTAACCGGGTCGGTAGAACGTGGAGATGAGCAACAGCAGTTAAAACTTCTTGCCCCTAAAGAAGCTTATGTTTTAAATGCTCCGGTAACATTGAAATGGTATCCTGTAAAAGATGCTAAGAAATACATCGTCAAAGTTACCAATATGTTTGATGAGCCTATTTTTGAAACGGAAACATCTGAAACCTCAATTAGTGTTGACCTTTCAAAACTTAAAATCAACGAAGAAAAAAATTTGTTGTGGTCTGTTGAGGTAAAAGGTAAGCCAGACCTGCAATCCAAAGCATCTTTAAAGTATCCTGCAGACGAAAAAGTTACTTTAGTAAATGAACAATTTAAAGAGCTGAAGTCAACTCTATCAGAAGAAACTGCTATTAATAAATTTGTGATGGCTTCTTTCTATGAGGATAATGAATTTTATCTGAATGCGGTGGAAAGCTATGAAGCAGCAATTAAATTAGAGCCGGAAGTTGAAGACTACAAAATAGCTTATGGACAGTTTCTAAGCAGAACAGGCCTGGCTCAAAACGAAACAAAATAATCTCAAAGAGTATCTTAGTTATAAAAAGAAATAGGTTGATTAATCATCAACCTATTTCTTTTTATAAAATCTAAAGTTTTAAACTCTAAACATCACAGCCTTCCTTTAATTCTATCTCCTGTCCTCTTATTTATCCAGCCCAACCATTACAAATGCCCCCCAGTGCACCGGATTTTTGTACTTATCTTTTATTACTCTCTTAGCCTCAATGAAGGCTTTTCTTTTGTCTCCCGACTGCAACCACTTCTTATAAAACTCTGACATTAATTCGGTGGTTACCTCATCCGAAACTTTAAACAAACTCATAATAACTGAGTTCGCTCCTGCTACTAAAAAGGCACGTTGTAGTCCATAAACCCCTTCTCCTAACTGTACTTCACCCAATCCTGTTTCACATGCGCTTAATACTACCAGGTCAGTATTATCAAAGTTTAAATTCATCGCTTCATAAGCTGTCAATACACCTTCTTCCGAATTCAATTCATAGATATTATCATTATGAATTAGCTTTCCTCCATTTTTCAGCAATATACCTGACCGCAACAACGGATTTTGGATGGCTTTACTTTCATCCAGGCCATATTCGGCATCTGTTGTAACA
>DATCKK010000005.1:0-8056 GCA_036562325.1 Cytophagaceae bacterium
GTACATACGAAAAGTAAAGGTACGGGAATAGCCGTGGATTCTGAGATGTATGGACATACTTTTATGGCCAATGCTACTTTAAATACTTCCGGGGTCCCTAAAGACAGTGCCGAGTTGGCCGACATTGATGAAGTATACCTGCAGCATTACTTCCTTAATGGTAAAAATCCGGGCTGGGCACTGGATGGTGCTGTTACTTATCATATGGATAGGAAGTGGAGTTTTACTTTTGCCATGAATAATGTGGGTTTTATTAAATGGAACAGCAAGATCAGAAACTATAAGGTGGAAGGAGGAACCGAATTTAATGGTGTAGATATCGCCAAAGCTATTTTGGGAGATTCGATATCCGAAGAGCAATATCTGGATTCACTTAAAAATGCTTTTCGATATTCGGTGAACTCCGAAAAGTATACTACCTGGCTGATCCCCCAGTTATATCTTACTGCCCGGTATAAGCTCACGAACTCTACAGAAGCTTCTGCCGCTTTGTTTTTGGAAAGATATAAAGCGATTCGCCCTGGCTTAACACTGGCTTTGTCTCAAAAGGCAGGCAGGGTGTTGAATATAGTAGGAACTTATTCCATACAATATGGGAAGTTTAATAATGTCGGTGTTGGCCTGATGATAAAGCCCGGGCCATGTCAATGGTATTTTGTTGGGGATAATTTTTTAGCACTTACCAATCCTTTAACTGCTAAAAGCTTTAACTTCAGGTTTGGTATGAACCTGGTATTCGGCAGAATTAAGAAAGAAGATCAACAACCTCATTTAGCGACATCAAAATAAGTTATGTATAAGTTTTTATTACTGGTTCTGTTTTTTTATCTACTTTGTTTACCTGCAGTACAGGGCCAGAATAATTTTGTTCCACATAGCGCGGGAGAAGGCGTAAATACAGAGTATGATGAATTGAATCCGATACTGAGTCCTGACGGACAGACTTTATTTTTTGTCAGAGTAAATCATCCGGAGAATAACTATGGAATACATAACAGTCAGGATATATGGTACTGTGAATTGCAACCAGATGGAACCTGGTCGCAGGCGAAAAGGCTGGGCAACCATTTGAACGGAGCCAGACATAATGCCGTGCTGGCTATCTCTGCAGATGGTAAAACAATGCTGATTAACGGAAGATTTGGAAAGAAAAGTGTATGGTTGAAAAGAGGGTTGTCTGTTTCCCAAAAACTGGGCAATTACTGGTCCGATCCGCGAAAGCTGAAGGTGAAAGCTTATTCACGGATGAATAAAGGTGCTTACAGTAATGTATATATGAGTCCGGACGGGCAGAAGCTTTTTTTTAGTTTTACCAAAAAGTTTAATGGTAAAAGACTAGACCTGTATGTAAGTGATAAGCATAAGGGTAAATTTAAAAAGCCTAAAAAGATCGGGAAGCCGGTTAGTACCAAGTACTCTGAAGAAGCACCTTTCTGGAATGACTCTACTTCTACATTGTACTTTAGTAGTAACAGAGGTAAAAATATCAAAAACTATGATGTTTATTATACCAAGCCTCTGGATAAGAAATGGGAAAAGTGGTCCGAGCCTGAAAAGCTGTCCGATACGATAAACTCTATTTACTGGGAGTCTTATTTTAAAACTACTTCCAATGGAAGCTGGGCTTATTATGTTTCAACAAAAAATGGTAATGCAGATATATTTAAAGTAAAGTTGTTTGAAGAAAATCCTTACGTTGTTGTAGAAGGTATGGTAAGGAACGAAGAAAACAGAGAGGTGCTTTATCCTCAAACTACGTTTAGTATATGGTCCAATGGTGTTGAGATAGACCCCCTGCAGCTGGACTCTTCTACCGGAGCTTATACAATTAAACTTCCCCTGGGGCATACTTATACACTGGAAGCGAAAGCGGACAATTTTATTTCTGTAAGTGCAGTAATAGACGTGCGTAATGAAAAGGAATACCAGGAAGTGAAAAAGGATTTGTTGTTGAAGCCTTTGCCTTATGTATTGGTGAAGGGGAAGATATTAATAGCAGATACTAATGAACCTTTGGCATCTTCATCACAACCGGTAATTTATGTTAATAAAGTATTGGCAGACTCTGTGAAGATGGATACTGCTAATGGTACTTATGAATTGAAGTTAATCCGTGGGAATAAATATGAGTTGGAACTAAAAGCCAATGGGTATATAGCTTCTACCAAAGAAGTGGATTTGACGGAGGTGAAATATTATCAGGAAATCGAAAATGATTTGTTGGTTGAAAAGTTTGTACAACCTGAAGTAGCATCAGTGCTTATAACGGGTAAAGTGTACGATAATAAAACCAAAGAAACATTATCTCCCAATACCCATTTTGAAATATTTGTAAATGATACAGTCTCGTCTGATTTTATAATTGTAAGAGATTCTGCCTGGTATTCCATCCATTTACCCATCGGAAATAAGTATTCTTTAAGCGCATCGGCATCGGATTATTATCCGGTTTATGAGTTTATAGATCTTTCGAAAGCTAAGGCTCAAACGACTTTAATAAAGGATTTGTATTTGTCTCCGCTGGAAGTAGGGCAGTCGGTAAAGCTGAATAATATTTTATTTGAAACAGGAAAAGCTACTTTAAAAAAGGAGTCCTATCCGGAACTGGATAAAGTAGTGAAGTTTTTAAATACTCATCCATCTATAAAAATAAGAATAGAAGGCCATACTGATAATGTGGGTAAGGCAGCAACCAATCTTAAATTGTCTGAAGACCGGGCTGCTGCTGTGGCGGTTTATATTATCTCTCAGGGCATAGCTGCTGACCGTATACGCTCTCATGGCTATGGAATGGAAAAGCCGATAGCCTCTAATACAACAACCGCAGGGCGGGAGTTGAACAGAAGGGTGGAGTTTACTATTTTGGAACGGTAGATTTATGGTTGTTTTGCCTGCTGCCCTAAAAAGTATTGCCTGAGCCTGCTTGCTTCCAATTGGACGAATAGCTCCTTGTTTAATAAATCATTTTATGAATTAACCTTCCTGTTGTTGGAAACCGTAGCCCTTGTTTTGGGATGGTATCTGCTGCTTAATTCCAGTATAGTAAATACCAGCGCTGCACCCAAAAAAGTAACAGGAATAAGAATATAATAAGCCGTTTTTGTGTCTCCTGTTGCCACTATTAACGTCCATATTAAACCTACAAAAGCATTTGCAATTGCGTGCAGGGAGTAGTTAGAAGGAAGGTTGTTTTTTTGAGTTGTGCCCATAAAAATAAAAAGTTAAAAGTTGTTTTAGGGCATAACGACAACGGTAATAATAAATTGTGTGCCTAATAAAGGAAATAACATTCGCCCTGAAACAGAGTTATCAATCAAAACAGATAACAAAGTATGGGGCTGATCTTTTTATTAATTTCCATAATTATCCTGGTGGTTACAGTGGCAGGGCTACCGGGAAGAATGGTTACAGGTACTAAGAAAATAGCTTTTCTGGGCTGTATGGCGCTATTGGTATTGTATTATTTATTTGCCGGGTATCTGCTGTTTATAGGTATGTTTAATCTTACTTATCTGGAAATGGTGTTACCGGTTTTGATCGCAGTATTATTGATGATTATTGTGAAAACGTCTAAGCGAAAGACAAAAACACAGAAGAATTAAGATTTCCCACGCATGTTGTTAATATAGAAGATCAGCTCTTCTGATGCCTTGTTAAAGCTTTCTTCTATTAACTTCATAAGGCTTTCCGCATCTCCCTCTTCATATCCTCTATAGATATACTCCAGTTTTTGTGCGTGATTATAAAGAGCCTGAATGCCCATGAAATAGGCAGAGGTCTTGAGATGATGTGCTATCTGGCTTACCTGCTTCCGGTTGCCGGCAACCATGGCCTCTTTTATTTCTATAAACGACTTTGGTGTTTCCTCTACAAACACCAGTATCATTTTTTCTATAAACTCCGGGTCGTTGCCGGATAGTTTGTAGAGCTCTTCGAGATTGATATAGTCTCCTTCCATAATAATGAATATGTTTACACAGGTGATTTTCCCGTATGTATAGCTATTCGTAAGAATAGTTCGTTAGGATTAAACGGTTTAACAATATAATCGGTCATGCCAGCTTCTGATGCTTTATTTTTACTTTCAACAAATGCTTCTGCAGTTAATGCTATAATTGGAGCCTGATTGTTTACGCTTTTTGATTCACGAATTTTGGCTGTTGTTTCATAACCGTCCATATCGGGCATTTGCAGGTCCATCAGGATGATATCGTATTTGTCCTGTTCGATTTTTTCCAAAGCATTGGAGCCGCTGGAAGCAATATCTACTTTCAGGCCGGCATTGCTGAGTAGCTTCCATGTCAGCATCTGGTTGATGTGGTTGTCGTCTACCAGGAGGACTTTGGTGTCCTTGATAAGTTCGGTTATGTTGAACAAAGGTTTTTCCGGAATAAGTTCTCTGCCAATTTTTAGTTTGAGGCTAAACCTAAATTCTGATCCTTGTCCCACTTCACTTCTGACGGAAAGTGTGCCTCCTTGTAATTCTACCAGCTTTTTCGCTATGGATAAGCCGAGGCCGGTTCCTCCGAATCTGCGGGTAATGGAAGAGTTGGCCTGTTGAAAAGGTTCAAATATGGAAGCGAGTACATCGCCGGCCATTCCTATACCGGTATCTTTCACTGCAAAATTAACATGCGCATAATCGTCATCTTTGTTTTCGAGCTTACACTCCAGCACAACCCGCCCATTTTCTGTGAATTTAATGGCATTGCTGATCAGGTTGGTTAAGATTTGCCCAATGCGTGTAGGGTCTCCTTTTATAACATTGGGAATGGCTGGGTCAATAATATACATCAGCTTGTTCTGCTTTTCTTCCGCTTTAAGTGCAAAGGTTTGGCGGATACTTTTTAAGAGATTGCGCAAATTGAAATCCGTTTCTTCCAGATCAATTTTCCCTGCTTCTATTTTATTAAAATCCAGAATATCATTAATCAGCAACAGCAGATTTTGAGAGGATGTTTTTAATATGTTGAGGTTTTCCAGTTGATCCGGCCTTGGGTTTTCCTGAAGCAGCAGATGGGTAATACCGATCACGGCATTTATAGGAGTTCTTATCTCATGGCTCATGACCGATAAAAACTGAGCTTTGGCGATGGAAGCCTGCTCGGCAATTTCCTTGGATTTTCGCAGTTCTTTTTCAAACTCTTTTTTTACGGTTATATCCTGAATGGTTCCCACCACCCGGACAGGTTTGCCCTCTTTATTATATTGAGCCACTTTTCCTCTGGATAATATCCATTTGGTTTTTCCTGATTTGCTTTGGATGGAATACTCGCATTCAAATAAGGGTAATGCACCTCTTAAATGGAGATCGAGTTTTTCTCTTATTTTTTCCTGCCCCTTTTTGTCAATTTTATTCATCCACATATTTATCAACTCGTTGATATCTTTATAATCGTCATCCAGTTCAACTATTTTGGTCCATAGGTGGTCATGGATAACCTCTTTAGTCTCCAGGTCATAATCCCACAGGCCTTGTTGTGCAGCTTCCATAGCTGCTGATAGCCGTTGTTCACTAACCCGAAGTGTTTCCCGTGCTATTTTATGTTCTTCTATCTCTTCTTCAAGCAGGCGCTGGCTTTCCATTAAGGTTTCCTGTTTATGGAGCAGTTCTTTGTTTTTCTCATGGTTGGATTTGAGCAGAAATACCATGAGAAAAAAGGATAACAACAAGCTAAAGAATACATTGACAATATAAAAGATGTGTTGCTGGGACTCGGAAAGAGGAGAGGGGGGGAATAGAGTGGGATCTTTAATCTCCATAATAAATAAAAAGGTGATAATATACAGGCCAAGCCCGGAAAGGATGTAAGCAACCTCTTCTATATGGAAAAAGGAAAGTATGATTACCGGAGAAAGCATAACGTACAGATGAACTCCGGAGGCAAAGCCCAGAAAGGAGGAGAGGTAATAAATATAATAATTGGAGATGAATATATAAATTAGTTTACCAATACGGTAAAAAGTTAAATAATTCAGGACAATAAGGATCAGGCATATGAACCCCATTCCAAATACCGTATAAGCCGGAGTGTGATATTGTAAATGAATCAGGTAAAGGCCGTAGCAGGTAGAAAACAGTGTACTAAATATGTATACATAGTTAGTCATTCTGATTTTTATAGATTCGGATTCATCCTGGCGGGAATTTGTACCAAGATTTATTAAGTAGTTCCAGGCCTGGCTCAGCTTATTCATACGCTCTTCTACATTAATAAGAAACTGTCGCGAAGGCTCCCATGATCTGTGGTTTGATTAAGATTAAATAGACAGAAATGGGGTTGTTTATGTTTCGGGACAGCTTCGGCGGTTAATTCTTTTTCGGGTGATAATTTTACGGATACCAATATTACTAAAAAAAGACCTTTTATTATAGAATTGGTAAGGAATGTTTTCAGATGGGTTTATTGTAAGGCAATTAAGGGTTGTTGTGTGTGGTAGAGAAATGGGATAAAATAAAGGAAGTTAATACCAGCTTAACTACTGGTATTAACTTCTTCACTTATTAACCTTCCTAATAATGTTCCTCCATGGATAATGTCTTCCGGGGGGACACAGGAAAAGTTTACCCGTATTCCGTTGCCGGTAGCCAGGCCCGGATCAGGGAAAAAGTATTTTCCGGGTACGAATACAAGATTATGCTTCAGGCATTTGTCCAATAACTCATCTGCATTTACCGAAGGTGGAAGATTCAAATAAATGAACATACCGCCTTCGGGCTTATGAATGGCAATAGAGGGGGGCAAGGCCTTACAAAGTGTATCATAAAGCAATTGCATTTTATATTGGTAATGTTGCCTTATGGTATTAATATGCTTGTCCGGGTTGTTTTCTTTTAAATATTGACAGATCAACATTTGATTGAAGTTGCTGCTATGGAGGTCAGTGGCTTGTTTTGCCAGTGTAAGTTTCCGGATAAGGCTTTCTTCGGCTACTATCCAGCCTATGCGTAAGCCGGGGCTTATAATCTTGGAAAAGGAACCCAGCAGAATGGTTTTGTCGGGAAGCAATTGTTTTATTAAACTTTTATAAGTTCCGTCAAAAGACAATTCGCCATAGGCATCGTCTTCCACTATAAATGTATTGGTAGAAGCAAGTTGTGAAGCCAGCCTGTTTTTAATATTTTCCGAATAACATATACTTGTCGGATTCTGAAAAGAAGATCCAAGGTATAACAGCTTTGGGTTGTGCAATAAAGCCTTTTCTAATAAAGGGATATCAATTCCATCCTGATTAACCGGAATGGAAATGAGCGTGGGTTCAAAGGCAGAAAAAGCCTGAATGGCTCCCAGATAACCAGGGCCTTCCATCAGTAATGGATCACCCTTGTTGATAAATACTTTTCCTATCAGGTCCAGCGCCTGCTGGGAACCGGAAGTGATAAGTATTTCAGAAGGGGATACTGTCATTCCCCTGGTTTTATAGTATCTTTCTGCTATCCACTCCCTTAAAGGCTGATACCCTTCGGTAACGGTATATTGTAATGCTTTTGCTGATTGCTCTTCCAGTACTTTGATACTGGCATTTTTGAGATCGTTGCCAGGGAACAGTGATTCGTCCGGCAAGCCTCCTGCAAAGGAAATTATTTTACCGGAATTAGCTGCTTTTAAAATCTCCCGTAAGAAGGATACCGGCATTGTATCCATTCTGCTTGAATAATGGCCCATAATGTTTGTAAAATGTTTAATGGTTATAAAATAAAAAAGCCCGGATTTTCCGGGCTTTGATCAAATTTTCATGGCAATAGAAGTTTGCTCATTACCCGGAGAGATAATGTGTAACTGCGACTGCCACGGCTGTGAATATTGTTAGTATCATATTGTTAGCTATAAACTAAAAAAGCCCGGAGGAAATGCCCGGGCTTTTTTAAGATTGATTTTTTATAAAATAGAAAACCTATACCGGACTCTGTGCGAGTAGTATGCTGACTGCGGCGACGGTATATAGGTTTCTTTGCATTTCTTTTCTTAATTTGAATGATAAAGCTAGGAAAATAAATTGGGAATGTCAACCAGATAAAAAGAATTATTGACAGGGAAGAGAGTTGAATAAAATC
>DATCKK010000013.1:0-11106 GCA_036562325.1 Cytophagaceae bacterium
CCTTGTATTATGCTAAAAAGACTATCCAAAAAATAGTAAGGATAATTAAAAAGTATATTAAGTACTCCGGTAATGCTGAAACAGAAGTTCAGTTGCTACTGTTTTTTTGCGAGCAGATAGCGGCTATGCAATTACCTTTGCATGAAAGTAAGGTGCTTCTTAATCTTTATCAGCGACAAGTAGAAGCTATCCAAAAAGCCCACTCCAAATTACATGAAGACTTACAATACGATTATGCTGGCAGAATAACGACCGTTGCTTCGGTATATGCCCATTAGATTTAAAATTGATGAGTCAGGCCAACTCGCAGGTCGTATATGTTTCTCATCATTTTAAAATATTGGCTATTTGAAATGGATCCCAGACTTGACCTGAATACAGGCTCTGCCGTTATATATATTGATGGTACTAATTGATAGTGGAACTTGGGGGAAGCAGCTAAATAAAAAATCCGATCTTTGTAAAAATCAATTTTATTAGTTTCAATCACCGATGCTCTCTTTTCAGGTTCCAGTATTACCGCATCGGTACTGAGTAATTTATCCATAGAAGCCTTTAGTTGAATGGATAATTTGAATTTATCAAAATCATAAAAATATCCGCCCCCAATTTCAAAGCTTATGTATTTAAATTCATTTTTGAAAATATGGATGCCGAAATCAATGCCGTTAGGTGTTATATAAACATAATCCTCATCGTATATATATTCTTCATTTAACTTATAATACTTAACACCGGCTTCGAGTAGAAACCGTTTGTAAACAGCATTATAATTTATGTCAGTACCAAAACTTCTCAAAGGCGTGGCAGATTCACTTACTTCTTTTTTATACTCATTATCCGGGCAGTTACAATAGTTGTTCGAATACTGTTGAGGGGTAAAATAATAATTTAAAAAGTGATCAATATTGAGTTGCTTTTTCTCTTTCGTTTTCTCGTTGACGTAGACGTACTGGTATATGATTACCGGAGGTTTTTCTATATAAACCGTATCTACCCTCGGTTGTAGGTGTCTGAATACGGATATTTATTAAAAAATTCCTGTGTAAAAACGAGAATAGGGATTATTATGATTAGTAAAAATATAAAGTAAAACTTATAGGTTGTCCTTAAAATGTACATTCCGATATCGTTTTTTATTTGACAAATGTATTTATTTATTTCGTGCAAGCAAAATATGTATTTGTACGTATACTGTGTAGTGTAAAAGGTTCTTTTTTTCGGGTATTTACGATCTGTTATTTAATTAGCTGCTAAAAAAAATATAACTTTAAACAGAAAACAATTTCTGTTATACAGCCTGAAAGAGTTGTTATTTATTTAAAATTAGTGTTTATTAATAATTGTACTCCTGTACTATTTTACAGAGATCGCCTGGGTGAATTTATATAACCTGTATAGTACATTTTGTTGAATCGGATACATATAATAGATAATAAAGATATGAACTTAAATAAAAATGACCTGTTTTTTTTCGTTTCGTTAATTCTGGCATTATGGTTTGCCTTAACAGCCGGAGCCTGGTTTTTTTGGCTTAATCTGTTTGTATCCTTTCCTGCCGGAATCTTAAGTTTTATCCTGTATAAGCAGGGGATTAAAGATGATACCCGTAAAAATCGATATAAGATAATAAAGGTTATTTGGGTTATAGGAATAATAGTTTCATTAGGTATGTTGGTATATATTCTTTTGTCTAAATAATATGTTCTTTGATACCTAAGAGATGGAGTTATTGAAGTAAATTCTGGAGTATGTCAAATTCATTACATTTGAATAGATATGGAAATAAAAATAGCTGAATTTAAAAATCAAAAAATTGCGGATCTGACGTCTGAAAAAAATATTATAAAAAATGCCCAGGATGCCTTAGAATTGTTGATGAATTGCATCTACCAGGGTAGTAATAAGATTGTTATTTCCGAAGCTAATTTGCCTGCCGATTTTTTTGATTTAAAAACAGGTCTGGCAGGTGATATTCTTCAAAAGTTTTCAAACTATGAAGGCTATCTGGCCATTGTCGGAGACTATTCCAAATATACAAGCAATAGCCTGAAAGCTTTTATTTACGAGAGTAATAAGCAAAAAAGAATCAGCTTTGTATCCAGTAAAGAAGAAGCCATAGAGGCGTTATTGTAATAGGAAAAGGGAAGAGGGTAGTGGTGTAGCCTGTTCAATATATGGCTCAAAGCATATTCATTTAGGTATAATTATATTGTTATCTTTATAGTCCGAAAAATTACATTGTATTATTTCCTATGGATTTATTTTTAGCGATTTTAGCCGTTATTTTCCTTATTACCGGTATAATAGGATGTATATTGCCGGCACTTCCGGGCCCTCCATTAGGGTTTATAGCTTTACTAATCCTGCATTTTACTAAATACGCAGAGTTTTCAATTACTTTTTTATTTGTAATGGCTTTGCTTGTGGTTATTGTATCTGTCCTGGATTATTTAGTCCCTATTTGGGGTACTAAAAAGTTTGGAGGAACAAAAGCAGGCATGTATGGAGCTACCATAGGAATGATTGCTGGATTGTTTTTCGGGCCTCCGGGTATTATTCTTGGGCCTTTCATTGGGGCTGTTGTTGGAGAATTACTAATTGGAAAAACGTTTAATGATGCACTAAAATCAGGCACAGGTTCTTTCCTTGGATTCCTTGTGGGAATAGGCCTTAAGCTGGTCATTACATTTGTAATGACTTTCTACTTTTTTAAAGAACTGTTTTTTTAAAAGTGATAAGGTTAATTACCATTTATTTTTTAATGCCTATATGATCCCCTTTATTGTAAAGCTTTAAGCAGCTTGTTGGCTGCTTTTTTCACTACACCTTTTGAACTTTCAGAATAGATTTCAGCAATTGGTTGTATGTTTTTTTTCAGAAAAGGCAACTGAAGAAAAGCGTTATGCATTCCTTCTAATGCTCTGTTGGCATGCTTATCCTGCCATACATCAATAACTTTTTTTAGATAAGGAAATGCTTTCTTAGCCGTATCTTTATTAATTGATGCGTAAGCTGCAAGAGCTTCCGTAGCACGATCGCGAACTATGGTGCTTTGATCCTTTTCTATTATTTCATTCAATTCGGGCAGAATAGCTTCTATCATTTCCGGATAAAAGGGAACAATCAGCGAAATAGCATACATCGCCTCCCACCTTGATTTCGTATGTTTGTGTTGAATAACTGGTATAAGTTTGTTGTCAAAGGGTACAACAAGTTCGGGGCTTTCCATGGCTACTTTAGCAGCACTTCTGCACAATCTGCTACTAAGTTATTCTCTTTTTGGGAAAGTCCTTCCGCTATTTCTTTCAGAAGAGCCGGTGTTTGAAGGCATAATTGCGCCACTTTTCTGTTCGCCTCTTCGGTTTTGTCACCAACCTGAGAAGAAAGTTGTTGAATTATAGTCATCTCTTGTATAAATTCCTTAGTATTACAGGCTGTACTAACTAAGTAGAACTAAAGTTAATTAATCCGGAAAAATTATTTTACCTGTCCTTTGAAGTCTTTTAGAAAATCGGGAAAAGGCATTTGCGTGTACTTATCATTTTTAAAATAATGCAATACCGGCTCCATGTTTTGAGGTGTAAAATATTGTGGTACAGGCATAATTAACTCATTACGTTCGTTGAAAAATAATATAGCCGGAAATTTGAATTGCTCCTTCAATGCCGCTGTTGCCAGTTGGTGGTATGAGCCCGTATTCACCAGTTTTTGATTCAGGATTTCAAGCGTATCTTTTGACATTACATGAAAGCGTACAGGGTAAAAGTTCTCATTCAAATAATCAGCAACGACCGGGTGTCTGTACGTGGTGCTATCCATTACCCGACATGTGACACAGTTGTTCTCTTCCAGATGGACAAAGATTTTCTTAGGATGTTGTTTATTTAACTCAAGCGCTTCCTGCATTCCATACCATTTTACTTCTTTCTTCAACACTGGCTTTTTATTGAAGGTTGAATCGAAATAAGCCATATACTCATTGATATTGGCTTGCGTAAATAACTTTTCGTTATAATATACAAGAATAGGAGCAATGGTTTTTGCTTCCAGGTAACCGGGTACAACCGAAGTATTTTGAAAATCGCCCGTCATGAAAACTGTTGTCGGGTAGGAGAGGTTGTTGCCTAACAACTTATAAGCCAATTGGTGTGTAGGCCGTTGAGAGGCCTCTTTATTATAATAAGTAGTTCCCTGCCAGACAATAGTATCTTTGGTTTCTGCATTAAATGCTACAGGATAAAAATTGTTGTTGATATACCCCGCCACCTGTGGATCAGAATAGGTGGTTTTTATCATGTATTTACACCATCCGCACCAGTCAGTATAAACATCGATAAGAATAGGCTTAGGAGACTCTTTGGCCTTTTTTTCTGCTTCTTCTAAGGTCAACCAGTTGACAAGGCCATGGGTATTGTTTTGGGCAAAAGTAGTACTTGCACTAATAATAGTAATAAAAATTAATACCAGTATTTTTCTTGTCTGCATGGTCTCATTTAGTTTTTAAGGTAAATTTAATGAATTCTGAAAACTAAGAAAACAGATGGATTAAGCCCGTAGTTTATTTAAGCAATATTAGCTGACTATCTTCCACTCCGTCTATCCAATGTTTTATATTCGCTTCGATATTGATAAAGTCTCCCGGATGCAATGTTACTTTTGTTCCGGTTTCTTCTTCATAAACCACCTGGCCGGTAATACATATTAATAACGCAGGAATCTTGGTTATATGTGCCTTTAATTGATGGCCTTTTAATATTTGTAATGCCACGCTAGTGCCTTCTCCTTTAAACAATGGCTGAGCAGATACGGGTTTTTCTATGGTATGTTTATCTTTTAAATTCATTGGGTTGTATTTATTTAAGATTTTAGAACAGAATGTCTGAGTTTGTTATAATTACTTCAACCATATAGCATTGCATTTATGAAAGCCAGGCTTTTATCAGCCTTACGAACTCCGAAAATAAATGTATTATTAAAATAACTGGTATGCAATTCTATATCAATTTTATTAATCAATTATAAATTAACTGTTTATCATGCATTTTTTCTATATCAGAGGTTTTTTCGGATTTCTGATATCTGTATTCATAGTAACCTCTTCATCAGTACAACTGCAGATTCATAGGAAATGGTGGAAAACTTCGCGGAGAAACTTGTTGATTTTATAGTAAAAGAAGTATCTTCGAAGGAATTTTATACGGCAACAATCATAATTATCTATTAAACTTTAACTTTATGTATACCGGATTTAAACATCTACATTCTACTCTTGCTTATGTGCTACTGGCAGGGCTGATATTTTCGATCATTTACACCCTGATTACCATGCTCAATAAAAAACCGTTTACCGAGGCCAATCGAAAAGTAGCTCTCGTTGGATTGATATCTACTCATATCCAGTTGCTTGTTGGTTTAATATTGTACTTTGTATCTCCGCTAGGCCTGAGCAATTTTTCCGGGGAGTCTATGGGCAACAGCTTTTCAAGATTGTATATCCTGGAGCATCCTTTGACTATGATTATAGCGGTGGTGTTTATTACCATAGGGTATTCCAAAGCAAAACGATTAGAGGATGGAAAGAAGAAGTATAATAAAATACTGATATTCTATACTATTGGGCTTATTTTAATTCTTTCCCGTATTCCATGGGCTGTTTGGCCATAATTTAGCGGTTTTCATAAAAATTTAATGCATCATTTATAAAACAGGAAGACTGAAGAGCTTGCACCATTACAGCCTTGGCCTTCCTGTTAATTTAAGATCCTACTCTTTAACTGATTTTCCTCTCTTCTTAGCTATAAGCAAAATTCACTCTTGCCGGCCTACGTTTTCTATTCTGAACAATATCACTGACGAACTGTTTTTAGAAAATAATTCAAAAAAAATGTCAATTCAATTAAAAGAGTAGTTATGCAAAAAGCGACCATTGCAGGATATTCCTATGGAAACAGTTCATTGGCTCAATCTCCCATTTCCTTAAAAGACCTGGATCTGTTGAAGAAAACATTATTGTTCACAGAGGAAGATGAAAAGTATTTAGGAATGGCAGGGGAAGTGCTTTCCGGTCAGGTAGAATCCATATTGGATGTCTGGTACAACTTTGTTGGCCAAAACGAACATTTGGCTTATTATTTTAGCAAAGATGGACAGCCAGATGCTGGATATCTGGCCGCAGTCAGAGCGCGTTTCGGACAATGGATAATTGACCTTTGCTTTAAAAAGTATGATCAGGAATGGCTCAATTACCAATATGAAATAGCCTTACGGCATCACAGTACCAAAAAGAATAAAACAGATGCTGTTGATTCTGTTCCGATAATTAACGTGCGCTATATTATTGCATTTATATTTCCTATTACCTATACCATTAAACCATTTTTAAGCAAGAGCGGACATAGTGAAGAAGAGATCGAAAAAATGTATAATGCATGGTTTAAAGCCGTTACACTTACCGCTACCTTATGGAGCTATCCTTTTGTAAAAGAAGGAGAATATTGAAATTTTATATAAATACTTAAGCAGAAATGGAAGCATTTCCGGTCTGTGTGAAATGAATTAATAATCCGGCTATAGCCTGGGCTTTGACAATGATGCTTACAGATATAATAATTGCTAATTGTCGGGTTATAGTCGGAAGTTAAGTGTTTATTTTAATCTGTTTTCCACATTTTTTTTTATATTACAAATATCTTAACCATAGGCTATGAAATACATACACTCTATTTTCCTGACCTTATTGTCTTTGTCTGCCTTTGCCCAGAATTATGTAGATACTTTATATACCATAGCAACCGAGTCCGATATTACCTATGGCACCAGTGTTAATTTTGCAGGAGTTGATGTTGATTTAAAAATGGACATTTCTTATCCGGTAGATGCCCCGGAGAGATTATGCGGCAACCCACTAATATTGTTAATACATGGCGGAGGTTTTTCTACCGGAAGTAAGACAGATCCTACTATTAAACGCCTGCGGGAAGAGTTTGCAAAAAGAGGTTATGTAGCAGCGGCGATCAACTATCGTCTTGGGTATTTTCCAAGTAAGATATCTAAAAACTGTAATATATCCGGTTGGAATTGCCTAAATGTCGCTGATTCTGCCGAGTGGTACCGGGCAGCTTACAGGGGAATTCAGGACGCAAAAGGCGCACTGCGTTATTTGATAAATAATAAAGAACAATACAAAATTAATCCAGCCCTGGTTTTTGTTGCCGGGGAAAGTGCAGGGGCATTTATATCGCTTGGGGTAGCATATCTTGATCATCCGGACGAAAAACCTATTACTGCTTTTGCCATAGCCCCGGTAGAAACTCCTCATTCAGATTACTATTCTCCCTGTATTAAAAATTCGACTTACAATATTCCCATTGATGATATGGATCTGAACAGGCCCGATCTGGGATCTGTTGACGGGGAGTTAAACCCGACAGACATAGATTTTCAGATTCGGGGAGTAGGTTCCATGTTTGGAGGAAGCATTACCGACCTGTTTAGTGTTACCAGCAATAATACTCCTCCAGCACTCTATATTTTTCATCAGCCTAATGATCTGGTTGTACCATATACCAGAGGGCGTATTTTCGAAGGAGTAAATACTTGTGCAATGGACAATGCTGGTTGTGCCAACATAACTGACAGGCCATTGGCGTATGGTGGAAATGGTTTGAAAAATCTTTTGGACACACTTAATATTGCTCAGGAATTAAAGCCAAAACTGCTTTTTGAGTCAACGGATAACAATGCAAATTGCATTATGCAAGTATTTTCTCCGTCTACCGGAGGGCATCAATATGACAGTTTTAAAACCCGTACCCAAAATATGGCCACTTTCTTCGCCGATGAAATTATCAATGAAAACTGTACGGTAACATTCACCAGAACTATTGATAATAGGCGTATTCGCTTATTCCCTAACCCTGCTTCTGGTTCCTTGAATATTTTGGGCATTGAGGATAATACGGTGGTAACCTTAACGGATAATGCCGGTAAAGTGGTATTAAAAGAAACTGTTAGTAATGCAGCAAATAAAATCAATATTTCAAACCTTTCGGATGGCTATTACCATGTGATGATTTTCGGAAAAGATGGTGTGTTTGTAGGTCCGCTCAGAAAAACAGGAGAATAGAATAATTCTATTCTCTCAGATACAAAAATATATTTAGGAAAAACCAGCAGGCCTTATTAAGCCTGCTACTCTGGTTTCTTACTTTTTTCTTTCTTTGGGGATATATTGTCATTTCTGTATTTGCAGCAGACAGAAGTATTTTTATAAACCTCATTTTCTGCCGTAACTTTTTCTGTATCGTGCCCGGCCTCTGCCAACCATTGATGAATATCCTCCAGTCGAAGAATATGAGGGTTAAAGGTTATTGTCAACATTTTCGTTTCAAGATCCCAGTTGGCTTTAAGAACTCCACTTTTAGTAACAACTTTCTCTATACGTTCCTTGCATTGCTGGCAATTTCCGGATACTTTAAATGTAACAGTTTCGAAATGTAAGGGTTGTTCTGCGCTGACAGAAACAAAAATTAATAAAAACAAAAAGAATACAGGTACTAATTTAAAATTTTTCATCATTGCTTATTTTTATTCCTAAAGATAGGAAATACTTTTTCTTTTGATAGAGTAATTTGCTACAACTTTTTCTCATTATTAACTTGGGTCAGGAGCTTTTTGAATATTTAATAACTTATAGTTAATTTTCAAAAATGAAGGTCATATATTAATCTCTAAAGCCGATAGACTTACCATTAAACCCTTCAATATTTTTTCCGTAGTACTCATTCATACTAAGTGGTAACTTAATTTTCAACCTGTGCCTATACCAACATGTTCATACGTACTGTTTTACAGTCTCCTAAAACGGGTGAATGTCGGGTTTAAATTTTTCGTGTTTTTATGTTTTATTGCCTCCATTGCAAGTGCCCAACCATTACTTACTATTGAAAAAGAAGAAGCTATTACAATCGGAAAGTATTGTTCCATTCTGGAAGATAAAAACCGGACATTAAGTATTGAAGATGTTGTTAAATTAAATAATGAATTTGTTGTAAACGATCAGGAAGTATATAGCCCGCCAATATCTCATTCTGCTATCTGGATTAAGTTTGACGTTTTAAAAAAATCCAATCAGGAGTTATTACTGGAGATAGGAAATCCGACTATCGATCGTTTTGAACTTTACAAAGTTACCGATAACAATATAGAACATGTTATTACCGGAGGCGATGAATTTCCTTACCATCACAGGAATTATAAAATAAACACTTTTATAGTTGATCCTAAGTTTCCCAATAATCAAAAAGTTACTTATTACCTCCGTTATCATTCTACGGAAGCTTTATTTATCCCTCTTACTATTATAAGCCATAAAGCCCTTTTGGAAGATAAGCAAAAAGTAGATCTTTCTTATGGGGTTATGTATGGTGTAATGGTGGTAATGATCATATATAACTTTTTTTTGTTTATTGCACTACGCGACCGAAGCTATCTTTATTATATTTTATACATTGTATTTTTCGGGTTAACACAAACCGGTTGGCATGGTACTTCTTTTGAGTATTTATGGCCTGACTCTCCCTGGTTCAACAACCAAAGTGTATTTATCTTCCCTTCGTTATGCGGCATCTTTGCAATGTTCTTTGTTCGCAGCTTTTTGCAGACCAAAGAAAGGCTTGTTCATTGGAATAAGGTAGGATATGTAATGCAGTCGCTGGCAGTTATTCCCGTTATAGTTAGCCTTTGCAGTTCATTTTTACCTCAAAAGACAATATTGTGGAATGAATATCTGGTAGTGTTTAATACCATTATTTTTTCCCCTTATATGATTATTATGGGAGTTAAAGTATATAATCAGGGGTATAAACCGGCAAGGTTTTTTCTATTTGCCTGGGTAACACTACTTGTTGGTATTTCTATATATGTACTTAAATCCATAGGCCTTTTACCACACAACTTTTTTACTGATTCAATGATCAGGATTGGCTTTGTGATGGAGAATATATTGCTCTCTTTCGCATTGGGCGATCGATACAATCAGATGAAAAAAGAGCATGAGAATGCTCAGAATGAGATAATTAAGATGTTGATGGAAAAGGAAAAAATCAAAGACCAGATAAATAAGGAACTGGAAAAGAAAGTAAATGAAAGAACGCAGGAGCTTACTCTATTGAATAATCAACTGGAAGAACGGGTAAACCAAAGAACCACCGAACTTAATAAGGCGTATTCTGATCTGGTAGAAATCAATAAGGAACTGGATACATTCATCTATCGTTCGTCGCACGATATAAAAGGGCCGATAACTACTATTATGGGGTTGTGCAATGTAGCCATGATGGATGTGGGAGATAAGAAAGCTCAGCAATACTTTACCAAGGTATTTCAAACCAGTGAACAAACTCAGAATATGCTGCGAAGGATCGTTAGTATCAGTGAGATTAAAAAGATCCATCCTTCCAAAGCAGAAATTGATTTTGAAACGTTAATCGATTCGGTACTTTGTGATTTAAAAAAGCATGATCCACTAAGTCATATACAATTTCATATAGATGTTCCGGAAAAAGATTTTGGATTTAAATCTGAATACACTTTCCTTCAACAAATATTGAAACATCTGATTGAAAATTCAATCCGCTATATGGGAAATGAAAATGAGCCGAAGATAAGTGTAGTAGTAACAAGGAAAGGGGATATGGCAAGTATAGTTGTTTCTGACAATGGAAATGGTATAGATGATAAGTATAAAGATAAAGTCTTTGATATGTTCTTCCGTGGCCATGAAAACTCTACGGGCTCCGGTCTTGGACTGTATATAGTTAAACTGATTGCTGAAAAACTGAAAGGATCAGCTCAGATGACAGGCAATAAACCTGGTGAAGTTACCTTTGAGGTGCTCCTGCCTTTTAATGACTAATAACAATTTTTATATTCCAGCTCTACTTAATTTTATCTTTGCTTTTCCCCTGTAAACTTTAAAATTTTTCCTGCCCATATGCAGACAAATTACTTCTTGAGGAGTATTTATAAAATAAGTATGTTGCATCGAATTTATTTCGGTTATGGAAATAGCGGACATAATAGTAATAGGAGCAGGTGCTGCAG
>DATCKK010000016.1:0-2227 GCA_036562325.1 Cytophagaceae bacterium
CTGCAGCACCCCATTGATATATAAATTAATGAGGGATACCTGCTTGGGGTCAATAATGCCCTTGTTTCCATAGGATTGTAATTCATCCGCGTTGGTAAACTCCTTCTTCATACCATCAGCAATCGTATTATAATGGTAAACTTCTGCCGGATAAACTGTACCATTTTTATCTTTGAAAGTAACAAACCGAATGGCTATCGGAGCATTTTGGGGTGGCACATCTTCTGTTTTCAATATAAGCAAGCCCTTTTTAAGATCATAGTTTGCCCTGGGTTGTATTACTCCGTTGATAAATAGGGCATAGTAAGAAACCATATGAGGATCAAGGATACCCTGATCCCCATACTCACTTAATTCGTCCGTATTAGTATATATATGTCTGATTCCATCAGATAAGACATTGAATTGGTACACGTCAGCCTTAACAGTATCTTCCTGGTAGGTAATATCTATCTCATTTTTCAAATAACATTTATCAAATACTTGGGTAACACTCAAGCATACTTTCTTGATTTCAGAGTCGCTGATTTTATCATCAGGATCCTCTAAAACTGGAACCGTTAAGTCTGCTTGGGCTGCGGAACGAACCACAGTGCTGAATATCACTTTTATGTGAACTTTGAGGGAATTGTTTTTGGTGTAAATAATGTCATCAATAACACACTTAAAGTTACGGGTGGTAAAGGATAGGTATGTTTCCTGGGGGGCGTATAAAGATATATTCTTATATATCTCAAAGGGTATGGGATCCGAAAGGCGTTTATAATCCATAAAAAGAGATAGGTAGCCTTTTATGGCTAATTTGAACTTGGCCTTTCGTTTATGCCCGGCACTGCTGCTAAGTGTTGTAACTACGTAACCAATTGCATTAGGATTGGAAGGACTTAGGATATAACCATTTTTGTCTGTTAGGAAACAATCGATTGTCGATAATCTGGTGTTGGACACCACTCTCACTCCAATTAATCTGTACAGGTACCCACAGGATAATTAATGAGAATATAGAGGAGGATAAGTAAAAGCCTCTCGCCCTTTCATCAGCAAAATCATAAAAGGGCAAGACCCTGAATTTATCGTCTTCTCACAGTTGAGTTTAAAATAAAGGGTGTGCGCAAGGCCCACCCTTTATTATAGTTAAGTAGTTATAGTAGTCTGAGTATCGGCTTCCGGCGCGAAGTTAATTACTGACAAAATAATAGGGGAATCCTCGAGAATATCATCTGCGTCCTGGACTACCACGTTGTTGGTGGTAACCGAATATAAGCCTTCCTGTTGCAAAACACCGTTTATAAACAATAAATAATAGCCATTATCCGTGGAAGGCAGTGTAATACTTGTTACAGGATCGCCCTGGTCATCTACAAAAGCAGTGGCCGGAATAGTTAGGGTTCCTTCATCAACATGGGTTGGGTTCAAAGTGTAAAAATAATTTTCTATAACCGGCTTAGCACTAACAGTTGTTGTTGACTCGGCACTAATGGCAAGTTTAAATAATGTAGCAGCCATGCTTTACCCACCTTTACATTAAATTTAATTCATAATATGTAAAGAGCCTCAAGAGTGACCCGTGGCCATATGTTTTCCAACTCCGCATCAATCCTTGGGAGCCGGGCCGGGAAATGCCAAAGCAGGGAAGATTCGTGGCAGCGATCACAGAGGTTCTTATATTTCAACGGTGTTGCGGGTAAAGGCGTGCTGTTTTTCGATGGGGTCCTTGATGAATTTGGGGGGACTGCCAAAGGCTAATTTGTTATCGTGAGTTATCCTGTTGGACGGCAGCAGACTGAGTACAGCCACCAGTCTGATAACTGAGTTTCCTGAGGAAGTTATCAAACTGGCGGCCTAAAGATTTTTATTTTTTCAAATTCAGTTCCTCAGCCAACTCCTGGAAGACAGGCAGGGCATTCTCAATGACTTTGCGATCTACACAATAGGAGATGCGGAAATAGCCTGGTTTGCCGAAGGCTATACCTGGAACTACCAGCAGGTTCTTCTTTTGCGCCATCTGAACAAATTCCATTTCATCAGGAGTGGGACTTTGGGGGAACAGGTAAAAGGCACCTTGAGGCTTAACCATTTTGTAACCCATCTCGGTAAGTGAGTTGTAGAGCAGATCCCGCTTGTCCTGATAGGCAGCGATGTCTACAGATTCTCGCTGCAGTTTGGCTACGATACGCTGCATCAAAGCAGGGGCATTCACATAGCCCAGCACCCGGTTGGCTAGAGT
>DATCKK010000017.1:0-4460 GCA_036562325.1 Cytophagaceae bacterium
ATACATAATCCTATAAAATTAATATCTTCTCTTTTTAGAGTCAGCAACTTGATATTGTAACGTTAAATGCTTTAGTCTTCGAGAGCATTACTTAAAAAAGTATTTTTCAAACTCAATGCTATCAATAGAAATATAATTCCCCAGATTAAATAGATCCTGTAAAAGTCTTCATTGTCTTTAAATCTGGTTTCAATGATTTCTGTTTTTTCATAATTGTCTATCCTGTAAAAGATATCATTTAATGACTTGAGTGTAGAGGCTCTGAAAAATTGTCCTTCGCCTATTTGAGCGATTTTTCTTAAAGTGGTTTCATCCAAAGAGGATTTGATGTAAATAGGTTTGCCTGTGGAATCAGTACCATAGGGTACTTCACCATCTTTACCTATACCAATAGTATAAGTCTTTATTTGAAATGCATGAGCGAGTTTAGCAGCCATTATAGGATCGAGATTACCAGCGGTATTTTCACCATCGCTCAAAAGGATAATTACTTTGGAAGCTGTTTGCGATTCTCTCAATCGGTTAATAGAAACACCTAAAGCATTGCCTATCGCTGTTCCGCCTGCATCAATCATACCGGGTTTGATTTCTTCTATAAATTCACTTAGCAGTTGATAGTCCGTTGTTAAGGGAGAAAGAGAATAGGCGTCTCCTGAAAACACTACTAACCCGATACGGTCATGTTGTCGTTGTTTGATAAAGTTTCTGGCAACCTGCTTGGCTGCTTCCAGTCTGTTTGGACTAAAGTCTTCCAATAGCATGGACTCTGAAACATCCATGGCAATGATTATGTCTATACCTTCGCCATATTGCTCTCTTATTTCACTTACTTTTTGTGGCCTTGCCAGGGCAATAAGCACAAAAGCAATTGCCAGCAAATGAAATGTATAAGGAATGAATCGTAGTAGGGCTGTCCAGTTAAACCCTCTGGCAGCATCGGGGTGAAAGGCGATATCAATCTTTTGACGCAAACCCACATGAAATATCCATCTAAAGGATAACAAAAGAGGAACAGCTGGAAGAAAGTAAAGAAAAAGTTTATTTTCCCAATGGAACCCCAGTAAGGTACGTGGCATAAACCACTCAAAAGATAGCCAATCTAAAAACAAACTATCAGGCATTTTTTCTTATGGCGTTTTTACGTTTTTGGAATCTTTTGTTGGAAAACTTTTTGAGCCGGGCCATAGCTTTTTCTGCTTCAGAGGATATCAGGCCTCCATAGATAGCACGGTCTATAATTTGAAGTACATTCTTCAGGTCTTCTACTTCATAGAGCGAAATAATCTCAGTGGTAGTATAAGTGTAGATAGGTTTATTCTCCAGCTTTGATAAATATCCTTTCCACAAACTCAATGCTTGTTCAATAGTATTCACTTCCGGATTTTTCTTAAAATCTTTTTGCAGCTTTTCATAACTTTTTAGGAAGTTAAGATGGCTTTTTCGAATAGTGTATAATCGGTATCTTCTTTCTACGCTTTTACCAAAAACAGTATATATGATAAGTCCCAACAACAAAACTCCCAATGAAATAACCAGGGCATAAGGATAGTTCAGGCGGATTTCTAATGGTTGAAATAAGGACTGATCTTTAAACTCCAATGAAGATGGAACAGTAGTAATACTTTCCGAAAGGAATAAGGTGTCAGGAACTGCATATTGCAGAATAGTATCTTTCCCTTCCAGTATATAAACCGGCAGTCCTAATGGTAATAATTTGTCGGTTTCAAAAGTTCTTAATTCATATATAACACTATCCAGGCTTGAGGACGAATCAGAAACTGTCGGATGATAAGTTTTTCTTACTAATTCAAAGGGATAAAAGTTATAGGTGGAATCCGGAAATAATAATTCAAGTTCGGGGGAATGGCGATAGGTAAAACTATACTTAACAGACTCTCCAATCTTTATACTATCCTTTAAGAATATCCCGACAGGAAAAGAATATTGTGCATTGGCATTGAATGTAAGTAATGCCGTTAACCATAGCAATATGGAAACTTGTAGTTTAGGCACTTCTTTTATTTTTACTTCTTAATTGAAATAATTTTACCAGTTTCAATACATAGTCATCTCTTGTATCTATCCATAAATAGCTGGCTTTATATTTTCTGCAAAGCTGCTCAAGTTGCTTTTGATTTTCGCTAAAACTCTGGCTAAGGCTTGCCCTGAAGTTACTGGATGAAGAGTTAATCCAAATGGTTTTTTTATTTTCTTTATCATAGAGAGGAATAATACCCAGTTTGGGAAATTGTACCTCTCTTACATCTGATAAGTGAATAACCACCAGGTCGTGTTTTTTTGCCAGTGCTATAAGGTTTTGCTCATAATCAGTATCTATGAAATCTGAGATAAGAATTACTACACTTTTTCTTTTAAGCAGGCCCAGGGTGAATTTTAATCCTTTGTTAAGATTGGTTTTAACGGATTTGGTTTGAAGTTTAAAAAGCTTTAAAATCAGGTAATAGGCATGTTTCATTCCTTTGTCCGGCTTGATGTATATTTCTTTATCATCACTATAGCCGATAAGTCCGACATTTCCAGATTCTTTTATGGCTGAAAGCGTTAGAACTCCACATATTTCCTTTCCGATTTCTATTTTCTTTTTGGCCGATTTCATGCCTATCTCCTGGGAGCCGCTTACATCCAGGATGAAAAAAACATTTTGTTCCTTTTCTTCTTTAAATGTTTTAACGAATGTACCGTGGCCTTTTGCAGATACGTTCCAGTTTATAGTGCGGACATCGTCTCCGTATTGGTAGGAGCGCACATCGTCAAACTGAAGCCCGGAACCTTTGAAAACAGAGGTGAAGTCTCCATGCATGTGCGTGTTGATAGCCTTGCGTATGCGAATTTCAAATTTCCTTAACTTATTAAGAAGGTTTTCCATATCTGCACTGGAAATTTTAAAATTAATATAAAATACCTAATTTTCTGCTGTGAAAACTCTTTTTTTAGCAATACTTGCAGTTTTTCTGCTGTTTGCGTGCAATAATATAGAAACGAACAAAGTGCCTGAGGGTATATTGCCCAAAGAGAAGATGACTCAGGTACTTATAGATATTCATATAGCCGAAGCTGCTATAGCTCTTAAGGGGCTCGAGGCTGATTCGGCCAGGATTTTATATTCTATTCAAAAACAAAAAGTTTTAAAGAAACATGGTGTAGGGGAGGAGGAATATGACACTAGTTTCGAATATTATGTAAATCATCCGGAATTGCTGGATGAAGTTTATACTTCTGTGGTTGACAGCCTTAGTCTCCGGGAAGATCGCAAGATTATTGATTAATCTTTATCTTTCATTAATGCAATTTTCTGATTTTCTATTTTTCCGGTATTGATTACGGATGTATTCGCCTTTCCGATGAGATGGTGTCATTCGTTTGTTGAGGTTCATTAATTTGCTCTGAAGGCTGATTTATAGTAGTCTTAGAGCTATCAATTATTCCCTTTTTAGCTTTCTCCTTCGCATTTATCCATTGTTCTTCCTTGTCTGTTACTGTTACAATTACAAACGTTATTAAAAGAACCAGCATAATGAAACCCATAAAACCTGGCTTTTTGTATAATGGCCTGTTTGCCTGCTTTTGATGGTAAATGTGTTGGTAGTTATCAAGCAGTTTGTTAAAGTCCTTGTGACTATTAATGCGTTCGTCAGAGAGTACTTTTTTATTTCTATTTATTTTATACTTTTTCATTATTAAATCTTCCCCTTGCTTTTGAGGAATTTTTTAATTTTATCTAAAATTCTATATGTCTTTACTTTGGCATTATTTTCTGTAATGCCGGTAATATAAGCTACTTCCTTAAACGATCTTCCTTCGAAGAAACGAAGTTCAAGGAATTGTAAATCCTCTTCTTCTAAAGATCCGAGTGATTCGGTAATTAATTCTTCCACGTCCATTGCCTCCGTATGCTCCATCGGGTTTTCATGAAGTTCTGACAATAGCCGAGCTAATCCTTCATCTTCTATGCTTATTGCTCTTGATGACTGGTGCTTCCGGAAATGCATGTTTACTTCGTTCGCAGCAATCCTGTACAACCAGGAAGAAAATGGAAGGCCTTTGAACTGGTATTTGGCAAGATTCACCAATGCTTTCATAAATACCTGAGAGGTCAAATCTGCCGTAAGGTCTTCGTCGTCTGTTCGCCGGTAGATAAAGAGAAATATGGCTTTATAATACTTGTCGTAAACAGGGGCAAAATATTTTGGATTATTCTGTGCCTTCCTGATCAGATCAAGTTCAAGAGCTATCTGTTCCTGTGTTTGATGTAAGGTCTTCAAATAAACTACTTTTTTAACCTAATAATGCAGTAATATCAAAAAAGATACAAAAGAAACTAAAAAATAAATTCGAAATTCTAATACCTATAAAATGTTGTATCATTTAGAATTTTAGAATCAATACGGATTTCAAATATGCCTAAAAAATAGTATTAACAATCAGTTTTTGTGTGAGTT
>DATCKK010000019.1:0-5766 GCA_036562325.1 Cytophagaceae bacterium
ATACAGTTATGTGTCCGATGGTTTCAGGGTAACCTTTACCAATTTCTCCACCGGCGCCAAGGAGTATCATTGGGATTTTAATGATCGTCCGGGTGATACCTCCAACCTGAAATCGCCGCAGCATATTTTTTCGCGCAAGGGTGATTTTCTGGTTACGCTTACCGCGATCAACGGGTCCATGACCGACAGCTTCACCGATACGGTTTATATCGCCGGACCGAATATCAAAATTGATGGCGACTTCAGCGACTGGGAGCATGTTGAATTTCTGCATGAGAATCCCGACGGTGTGGGCGGAACCATTCGTGGTATCAAGGCTTTTGCTACTTCGCAGGATATCAATTTCATGTTGGAGGGTACAACTGATATGAAGCTTGATTTGTTCGACATGTATATTGATTCGGATAATAATCCTGCTACCGGATATTTTGTAGGTGCTTATCCTGCGCATTCGGGTATGGATTATCTGCTGGAGGGACCGGGTGTTTCTCCCAGCTGGGGCGCGGGCTATAAACATGCCGGTGGCCCGGGTGATTGGGCATTCAATGCGGTGTTTGCGTTTGACGGTCCCGTTCAGTTTTCGGCTATGAAAACCGAGAGTGGAAAGAATTATATCGAGTTTTCTGTACGGCGTTCAGAACTGGGTTCTCCCAGCGGTAGCATCAATTTTGCCTTCGTAGAGATGAATGAAGGCTGGGCCGAAATTGGCCGCATTCCAAAGGCCAACGATCCCGATTCGCGATTCCTGGAGTTGAAGTTGTAGTAAATAAAATGATCTTAAGGGAGGACTGCCAACGAAAGGCAGTCCTCCCTTATTATTTTTCGGGTGCTCGTAGGCGTTATACTAAATATATTACCTCACGTCAGTCACGAGTATGCGGTGAAAATTAGTCAAGCATAAGCAGGTGTTTGTCCATAGAAAAAGCCGATTGGTGTAATTTTTTTTTGAAATATTTTAATCTATGGGAATAAATGGACGATATTATCTCATTGAATTATAAGCAGATAAGTATGTATTAAGAAATAAATGCAAAAAAAAGTGGGAAAAATGCGCCTTTTTTTCAGAATGATACTTTGATGAGTTTATAATTATTTTTAACAGAGAGACAACTAAATCCTGCAAACGAAAACGGTACCTAATAAGTATATGACTGCTTTAAAACCTACCCATTCAGAAATTCTGGTCCGGTATTTACTCTTTGACCTATTATTCAGGATCACCTCGTAATACTCTATCGACTTTCCGCATTTTGCCTTCTAAAATGTAAACTTTAATTCGAAGATTTCCTGTAAAGTATATGTTGCTATGACATTCCTACGTTATTGCATTTGTCTTACGCTTATTATTGTATCTGGTTTAGGTTATTCGCAGACACAAGAATTGCCTACCTATAGTTTTCATCCTAAAGCTGCGACCCCAGAGGCGTATAGTTTCCATAAGTACGGAGATATTCCTGTCGGTAAATTTACCGGGATTCCGTCTATTGAGGTTCCAATTACTACTATAAAGCTCGGTGAGTTTCAACTTCCGGTTGCACTGACATACCATAGTGGGGGAATTAAAGTAGATGAGATTCCCTCAGTAGTGGGAATAGGGTGGACATTACAATGTGGGGGAGTTATCACTCAAATTGTTAATGGACTGAACGACTTTAATCCCAATGGTGGATATTTAAACAATCCATACAAACTAAATTCACCACTGAATCTCGTTGAGTTCAAATTCGATTCAACAGGCCCCCCCTATCCTGGTGGATATGACTATTTCATGGCTAAAAAAATTGCCTCTGGGGAAATTGATAATCAGCCTGATATTTTCTCATATAGCTTTCCTGGGGGAACCGGAAAATTTTATTATGATCAACATTGGCAGGTTCATACCGTACCATTCAAACCTATTAAGGTATATCGCGAAAATGAGCGTTTCAGAATAGTTGATACAGATGGAGTTCAGTATATTTTCGGAAATTATGACGAACACCAGGTAGGTTACAATTGCGGAAATGAATCGCTTACCAGTTCGTTGCATTTGACAAAAATATTGATTCCAGGGAAAGACTCCATTGTTTACGAATATGATGAGATATCATATTCTTACAGCTCATTAAGCCCGGCTTCAAGAATTCAACTTAGAGATGGGCAAACAAGTGCTGGTATTTACTTACTGACCCAAAACTTAGAATGTAATGGCGATGGCGCTGTAGTAACTAACTATGTAAAATCGCAGCGGTTAAAAAAGGTTTGGACATCAAGAGGTGATACTATTTCCTATGTATACAATACTGACCGGTCAGACTTGCCGGGCACAAAGGCGCTTGATTCTATTATTGTAAAAAACTTTGGAACTATTATCTCAAAATACAAACTCTACCATAGTTACACATTGGCAACCGGTAGTGGGGGTACATTGGCGGATCGACAAAGATTGCAATTAGACAGCGTAGCGATAGACGCCGATTTCAGGAAATACAAATTTGAGTATAATCCAATTAAGTTGCCCTCCCGGTTAAGTAAGGCTGTTGATCATTATGGTTACTACAATGGCAAGAACCTGAATACAAGTCTTCTTCCTTTGGATTATGAGTATGGATTTGACACAGGAGGAGATCGGGAGGTGGATTCAAATTACAATCAGGCAGGAATTTTGACTAAGCTATTTTATCCGACTGGAGGATTTACCGAGTTCATTTATGAAACAAACAGGTTCCACTATTCCGGAACAAAAGCAACTTATTCGCCTGTAAGTGTATTCCAAGCTACACAAAATAATACTGTAACGGAGCATCATTTTACTATTCCAGCCGGAGTAACAGTAATGAAACCTCATATTGAGTATGATGCGTTGGCAACCGATCCCGGCGCGGATTGTTATATAGAAGTTATTGGGCCATCGGGTGTTATTTTTAATATGCATCAGGAAAAATCCACAATACCTGAGTTTATAAATTTGACGCCAGGAAACTATACGATTCGTATTAGTGTTACGGGAAATTTTAATACAGGCTGGGTAGAAATTCGATATATTCTGAAAACCACCGAGCCCTATGAAGGTGATAAACTAGCCGGCGGGCTAAGAATCAAGAAAATTATTTCACAGACACATGCAGGTGATTTGGCTGCTTCGGTTCGGAGATTTGAATATATAGATGATACTACAAACAAATCAAGCGGTAAGATATCGTTTATGCCGGTATATGTTGGTCCGATAGATTATACGGTAACCCACGAAGAGACTATACTTCCAGGAATTATTTCCGACTATAGATTTACTGATCATGGTTATTGGAAACAGGTCAGTTCTCCAATGTTACCAATAAATAATATTTCCGGTATGTCTGTTGGTTATACATTGGTGACTGAATACCTGGGCGATGCCGGAGAGAATGGAAAAGTAAGGTCGAAATTTTCATTCGGAGGCGAGTATGGCGGGTCAATTTATTACCCAATGGTACAAACCAATACCAGAGAATGGCGGAATGGCCATTTATTGGAGGAGGCAACTTTTAAAAAAACTGGTAGTTCTTTTGAATTGCTGAGTGAGGTCAAAAACTATTATTCTTTTCATGATATTGCTGATTACTGGAACTATCATTTTGAACCTTCCAGTTTCAACCCGAATGATGCAACAAGGAATATTGGGGTGGTTTCGCAATTTAGGAATATGGAGTACTTCATCGATTTGCGCATCTATCCCGCAACGTTTAGGACAAGATCCTACCAATTAACATCAAATTGGATTAGACTTGATTCTACTCGTACCACTAATTTTAGCGATATCTCTGGTACTTTATCGCATTTGACCGTATATAATTACAATAACTTGCATAATATGCAGGCAACACATACTTCAACCTATTCTTCGGCCAATGAGACTTTAACGGTGGTCCGTACCTATCCACATGATTCTATCCCCGGCCTCAATTCTGAATTTCAACAGGCAAAAAATGCTTTAAAAGCAGAGAATAGAATCAATGTTGTTCTTAAAGAAGAAAAGTATAGGGACAGCAGTAAAGTATCAACTGCACTTTATAAACATAAAATTTGGCCGAATGTCGGAGTGAAACTGGCGTCATTTGAGTCTTCCCTAGGTGAGTACCCCTTGGAAGAGGTCGCTCGCGTGACATCGATTAACAAAAAGGGGAACCCAATAGGCATTCTAAAACCAGGCGGTGAAAAGCAATTAAACTTTTGGGATAGTACCGGCAACAATTTGATTGCTTCCATTGCGAATGCAGATTCAATGGATGTTGCTTATACATCATTTGAGTCGGGTGTGTCAGTTGGGTGGACATTTAATACTAACAATGTTTACCGAGGCACAGCAATTGCAGGGGAACGTCTATATCGCCTTACATCCGGAAACCAAATAAGTAAAAGCGGGTTGAATTCTTCAAAGGAATACATCGTAAGTTTTTGGTATTCATCCACTACACCGCCCAGTGTGTCCGGGGCATCATCGGGGTATCCGAAACTAATCGCCAGTACAGAAAACTGGAACCTGTTTCATGTAAAGATTTCGGGGGTGACCAATGTCAACATCACAGGCAATGGATATATCGATGATCTAAGACTGTATCCCTTGAACGCACAAATGACAACATATACACACCGAAACGGATTAGGTATTACATCAGTAAGCGATGTAAACGGTTTCGTTATCAATTATATCTATGATGAGTTTAATCGGTTATTAATAGAGAAAAATTGGAATAGTTCAATTTTAAAAACGTATTGTTTTAATTATTATACCCAAAATGAAAGCTGTGAATATTATACAAATGATGCAGATTCAGCTAGTTTTACACCCGCCTGTTCAACCGGATACCAAGGGGACCCAATTAAGTATGTAGTTCCGTCTGGTCGTTACTACTCCAGTATTAGCAAAGCTAGTGCAAATGCAATGGCAGCTACGGACATTACCGAAAATGGACAGCAATATGCAAACTTGTTCGGTACTTGTAGTCCGCTGCCAGTTTATGCAAGGTTGGAGATTACTAATGTTATCAACGAATTTGGTTATACAACCGGAGATGCATCTATTAAATTTTACCAGGATTTCAATTGTACAATTCCCGTTTCTGTCAGTGGCCTTTCAATTAACTATCGCAGAATTAGGTCGGGTTGTGTAAGTGGTTCTACTACAACTAACTATACTGTAACAGCCTCGGGGTATAGCCACTCTTTGGGTACTGTGACTCTCGCGGAAGATGATGGTGTAATCATTTGTAACAACTATACCTATTTGGTCGTAGCAGGATCGGGTTACATAAACCAAGTGACTAAAATTTACTAAGAGAGAAATGAAATGGCATAGTCTTATATCAATCCGATTCGTACTGGTAGTCGTCAGCATTCTCTGCTGCTGCCATACAATAGCCCAGGATGTTCAAAACGACATGTCAAATGAGTTAGATAACCTGCCAGATGCTTTCTTGTGTAAAATAAGTACTAAGGCTTCAAAGATTGAAAGCACCCTTGAAAAGGCCAATAGAAAATTTCTCAATAAGATCAGTAAAACGGAGAGAAGGCTTTATAATGAATTAATCAAAAAAAAAGACAGCACTGGTGCACGCAATGTCTTTGGCGATATAGACTCGGTATATGCAGAATTGGAAAGGAGTTCAAAGCAAAGAGTCCAAGAAGCAGGCCCGAAGCAGCGGTATTATAATGGTCGCCTGGACAGTGTCTATACCACACTTCGGTTCTTATCTGCGGAGACGCTCACTAAATCCGGTCACAGCCACAAGATGAAAGAATTAAATAGTG
>DATCKK010000452.1:0-1813 GCA_036562325.1 Cytophagaceae bacterium
TCCTTGAGTTCTTCAAGAAGTTCCTCCATGGCTTTAAGAATCGCCCGCTGCTTTTTCTTAGATACTTTAATTTTCATTTTGGAATGCACTCCTTTTATTTTATTAGCTACTCGTTTTCATTATGCTATAATAATATATAAACGAAAAAAATAAAGATAGTGAACCGAAATTGGTTCACTATCTTTATAAATTAAAACATGGCTATCGATTCAAGTAACCGATAGAGTTTTTCGAAAAGATGATATAATAACCATAAGGAAATTGCAGCCAAAGATAAGATTCCAATCGTTTCTCCAGGACCTGGCGTATCAAATGTGCGTACAGTTAAAATTTTACCGTCCTCATCACGAACACGCAACCTAACCTTCGCCACGGCAATCACTCTCCCTGGTTATTATTCATTATCAAAGTTATGATATATAATTAATATAGTCGAAACGACTATTCGATACCCATAACGTAATTATATGCATTAACAATAACATTCACCGCAACATCATCAGAAAATGTTACGTTTTCTTTAGCATTCCTTAATATAATTGTATATTTACCATCTTCTTCCCCGGTGTCATCTATATGATAATTAACAGAATAATTTTTCTCAATTTCTTCAATAAGTTTTAAAAGTTCGTCTATACCTACAGACGATAGAAACATTTCCTTATTCATTTCATTCTTATTTTCATTTTTACAACCCTGAACAGATTTTACTTGTCCAAGAAAATATAATTTATCGTTGTGTTTAGCATAAATACTAGTATAACCACTATCAGTAATTATTCTTAACTTAACTTCCTTCCCGTCGAGATCTTTCAAATCGAAAAGGGAGTCTCCAGGAATGGTAAATACATCATTCGAAGGTCTATATGTAATAATATTATTTTCTTCTTTAGGCCATTGACAGCCAGGTTTTCCACAAAAAAGGGTTTTAACTCTAGGATTACATTTACACATTTTTCACATCTCCTTATTATTTATTAAAAAAAATAAATGAGGAAGAGATACTCATGTACCTCTTCCTCATTCCTGTGTCATTATTGCAAGCGGGTTTTCAGCCAGCGAGGAGCCTTGGATTTCTTTTCGAGTTGTTTATGCTTACCCTTCTTGACCTTGAAGGTTTTGCTCGGTTCTCCATCTTTGCTGATCGATTTGTGTTCGGAAACACTTTCGTCAACTTCACGGAGAGTCAGAGATCCCATGAAATCCTCGCGGGTGATGAAGTCAAACTTCTTACCAGCTTCCATGTACTTATAGATCAGCTCGGAAGCCAGCTCGTACAGACCGTCAACGCTACGGATTTCGTAGCTCGAATCCATGATGCGTGCAGCTTCTTGCTTATCCACGCCAAAGTCTTGCAGAATAGCGCGGATAGTATTGCGGTACAGTTGTACCGGCTTGATTTCTTTCTTTTGAACTTCTCCGTTCTTGATAGATACGGCGTCGATCGTGTAATCAACGTCGTTGACAAGAGCTTTTGCCAGCCTGTCAAAATCAGAACGACTCCAAGACTTGACCAGCTTCGGTTTGCCGCCTCTGTTACTTACAGAGATCTTGCCTTTGATTTCATCAAAAACTTCTTGAAAAGATTTAGTTGCCATTTGCGTTTGCCTCCTATTTTTTATTTTACTAATTAGTTTCCTGCATAATAATTTATTATTAGCGAATTTTGACCACTAGAGTACCGTTATCACGGACCTCTTGGTAACCCATTTTCTCTTTCTCCTTGCGAATCTCCTTAATGGTTTGAGCGGCAATTTTTGCTGTTTTTACATCAAGTTCAGTTTCATCTGCATCATCTTCGTTGTCGGTCGTA
>DATCKK010000023.1:0-15976 GCA_036562325.1 Cytophagaceae bacterium
ATACAATAGTTTCTCAATATATGATACCCCATCTGGAGGGAGCAGATATATTTAGTAAGGAGAAATTTTATAAAGCAATCGAAAAGGGGATTAATGAGCTGGACTTTATAGTAGACCCGCCTCCATTAGAATTAATTGGGATAGAGTGTAATGGAGTGTTGTATAAAAATGGAGAGAAGATAGTGGTACAAAAAGCGGATCAGGAAATATATTTTGTACCCAAAGAAAAGTACGGAAGGGAAACTCAGTTTGAAGCAAATAAGATGGCTATCGAAGGGGGAACCTTAAACCCCGGCTATTTTGATGGCAGGGTAGATTTGGGAATGTTTTCATTTGACATAAGGAAGCCTTCTGCAAATGCACAGGGAACCTCTGTGGTTTTAACTTATGGAAATATTTCAATTCAGGTTAATATAGTTGTAATTGAAATTACATTAGATAAAGAAGAGTATGTGGTAAATGAAGGCAGGGAGAGCCCTGCTGCAGTAGTAAATTATACCATTGTTCCTCCAGACATTGATATCGATGTATTTACTATTAATGATTATAAGAGGACAATCAAAGGTAAAGGAACGTTCGATTGGACTCCCTTTGACAATACAGGAATAGCTTACGCCCCTGGGACGCACAATTTTTCTTTTCGTCATAAGTTCAGTGAAGCAAATAACTTCATTAATATTAATAATAGAATAAAGGTTATTGCAAATGGAGACTTAAAAGATATAGTTGCAGAACAATTAAATGATAAAGGCGAACCAACAGGAAGAAAGGCTCATGCGGGGGATACTTTGTATTTAGTAATTGACGACACTTGGAAAAAAGTTAAAATTTCAGCAAAAACAGTGGGGGAATCATTTTTAGGTGAACCTAATTGGTTTGTAAATGGCAAAAGTATTTCCCAACCTATCGGAGTACATAATACAATTGCCCATGTGAAAGGAATTACAGGTAAAAATGGAGATGCTACTATTATCTATTCTGAAGGTACTGGTTTTTCAGACAGGCTCATTGGAGTTGAAGCTTTTGGTCGAAGAAAGGATGTTGTGATATATTTTAAAAGAAAGAACGAAGAAAGTCATGAGTATACTCCTGAGTTTTTAATGAATTTTAGAAAAATAGAAGGAGCTTTGGATAACATAAAAAGCTTAATTGGTGGGAAAAGATTTGAGGTGGATATAAGTGTAGCATTTTTCCAGAAATCCTGGAATGTGGAAAAGGCTAATTCCAGACATATTGCAGTTAATAAAAGCATTGGTGGAAGTGCAGAATTGGAAATAAAAGGAAGATTGCCAATTCCTCCGTTAAGTATTATGCTTCCTCCTGCAGATCCTTACCTTGCTCTTGAAACCTATGTTAGACCAGGTATATCAGCTGACTTAGAGTATGCGGAATATTTAGATCATGAGAAGTATCCGGCAAAATATAATTCAGAATTAAAGATTGGAGTTGAAGGTTTTATTGAAGCAGGTGTGTATGCTATAATTCAAACACCACAGGTTTTAGGATATAGTATAATGGCAGAAGGTGATGCTTTTGCTCGAATAGGCGTAGGAGGAGAACTTTCATATAAAACCTTGGATAAAAAGTATGAGTTACTGGTTTTTGCAGGAAAGTGTTCATTAAATGGTCAAGTCAATATCGAGGCCCATAGTCCGACTTCAAAATGGGAAATTTTTACCTATAATTATTCCTGTCAAGTTTGGGATGAAATCGAACATAAAATAGAATTTGATAAGTAAATATGAAAAAAAATATATCGCTAATATTTATTTTGGTATTTGGATTGGTTATAAATGGGTTATGTCAAGTGCCTGTTAAGGAAACTAAGACTAAAGCTGTTAACTTAATTTCCGCTTTTACTTTAAAAGGAGCAAGTTTTTATGAATATAATCCTCCTTATAAAGCATTGGCGAAATATAATTCAAAAAATGAAGTGAGTTATAACTCCCCTGAAGATGTCTTATCTAGTATTATATCAACTAATAGTTTAGAATGGGATAATCAGAATCGTCTTCCTAATAAACAAATTATCGAACCAAAAGAGTATAAAGTCTTAAGTCTGAAAGAAAAAGAAACTACTTATTTTGAATTGCTACATAAGTTTACTTTTATAAGTAATGGTATTGAGATCGCTTATATAAAATATAGAATTGTTGAAAATAATAATCCCGTATTACTTGCGCTTGCAGTGCTGAAAAAAGTAGGAGACAGGTGGTATATCGATGGAGTCGATTCCGGCTTTGAAAAAATTTCTAATATTTTATGGGTATTTAAATCAGACAAACTTAATAGTATTTTGAAGGGAGAAAAAAAGAATGAAGATTCATTTTTAAATGAGGTGATAGACAATTGTAATGATGGAGCCAGTATTTGTAATATGGACAAACTATTCGAGCTTTATAATTCGTGGAAGATAAGTAATAATCAGGTTATGATTAGTTACTTTACCGATTCTATCTTTTAAATTAAAAACCCAGTTTTTTGATAAGCGAATCAATTAATATGATTTTATCCAGTGCCAGTATTCGTGATAGTAAAATTAAAGTTAGGATAATGCAGGGAATTAAAGCTAATGTGGAAAGAATGAAAGGCTTTATTAGGTCTTTAAAGAATATTCTTTTAGCGAAAGCAGGAATACTATTGGCAGGATCAGTTGGGGCAATTTTAATGGTGCATTGTTCATTAATCGCAACAGGAGGCCGATAATGGTCAAAATGATATGAGTTATAGTATGATTTTCCCAAATAAGAATATTGAAAATCAATGGATGAAAATATATGTCCCTTACTAGTTCTTGTTTCGGTATTAGTAACAATACTAGTTACAGTAATTCCATTTTCTAGTAGATAATTGTGGTTGAAATAATTATAAACGGTGCTGAATAAGGAAACAAAAATAACACAAATCAAAATAACCGGAATGGTTAAGAATAATGATAAAATGATTTTAGCAATGCTTTTTGAAGTCATATGAAAAAGTTTATATTGATTAATACATTATTATATATTGGAGCGACTTTCTTGAGTATAGTTCAGGCTCAAGATACAGCGCAATTTATTGGCATTCCTGTAAATGTAACCGTCAAACTCAAAGTCCCCGAAGCAAACTTCATGGACTATGACACCTTGTTTAAAGCGAAACGAATTTTTACTGATGTTTCACAAGTGAGTAACTCCACAGTGGAGGAATTAGTATCTTCTGTATATTCTGCCGATAACCAAAAGTGGGTTAACTTTAATTATTACCAACCGGAACAAGCTCCTAAATTTAATAAAAAAGAATATAAAGAACGAGCAAGTAAAAACATTGATACCAGTTTTTACCAACTTATTCATCGGCTTAGTTTTCTTCATGATGGTATTCCTACAGCGATTGTAAAGTATAGATATATAAAAGAAGGTGTACCTCAAAATTTCGGTTCTCTTATCGCACAAAATATTAATAATCGATGGTATGTTGTAAACATTCCTGAACTGGAAGAGCAAAGAAAATTGATCCAGGCGATAAAGACAGAGATGTTTATCGCCCTTTCCACCGGAAGAGCCAGAAGAGATGATATTTTAAAACAGTTAATAGATCAAACCAGAGGAGTGTTCTTTGCTTTGGACATAACAGCATTAAGTGAATTTTATAGTCAATGGGTGAAGGAAAATAATATGGAAATGCTGAAGCATTTTTGTGATGGATACTGAAATTAATTATGAATGTTGAATTTTGAATTATGACGATGTTTATAACGATAGAATTGATAATGTCAAACCGTTCAATTAAGCTGTCATCCTGAGCGGAGTCGAAGGATTCTCAATAGTAACCTCTGTTTTGTAATTAACATTGTAAAAAATAAATATTTAATTTAATGCAGTCGTTTTTTTACAAAATACTTCGACTCCGCTCAGCATGAAAGGTAATAAACAAGCGTCAGTGAATATTAAAACCAGAATATTAATTTAAAAAGAATAGTATTAATCAATGAAATACCTAATCATTACCGCCCTGTGTTTACTAACCTTAAACAAGGCCAAAGCTCAATTGAAAAAGGAAGAGCCTAAGGCAAGGGTGGAAGTAATTGCCAAATCCTTTGGAGACTCTATTGTCCTTCGCTGGGCGCCCGATCAGGCTACTGCCTGGAAACTGGGAAATAAGTATGGATATATGGTGGAAAGGTATACAATTTTAAAAGATAATAAACTAAGTCCGGTAAAGCCCGAAAAGATAAGTCTTACAGCTGCCCCCTTAAAGCCTGTAGATTTAAAACAATGGAAGCCTTTAGCGGATAAAGACGATTATGCAGCTATAGCGGCAGAGGCGATATACGGTCAACAATTCGAGCTGACCGGAAAGTCTACAGATATAATTAAAGTTATTAATGCTGCTAAGGAACTGGAAAACCGGTATTCCTTTGCCTTGTTTGCAGCAGACCAATCGCTGGAAATTGCACAGGCACATGGATTAAAACTGACTGATAAAAATGTAGTGAAAGGAGAAAAGTATTTATACAAAGTATATCTGAATGCACCAGCCAATGTACTGAAAGCAGATACCGGCACTGTTTTAATTGGTACCAATGAAGTATATCCATTGCCCAGGCCATTTGACCTGAAAGCAGACTTTAGTGATAAAGCGGTAATGCTAAGCTGGAATAGTATATATCATCAACATATTTATACCGGTTATTTTATTGAACGATCGGATGATGGAGGTCAGACCTTTAATGCAATTAACCAATTGCCCTTTGTAAACACTTATCCCAACGAGAGTTCCGACCGGACAAGAATGTTTAAGATAGATTCAATTCCCGAAAACGGTAAATTGTACATGTACCGGATCAAAGGAAGAACACCCTTTGGTGAAATTGGTCCTGTATCGGATACGGTAAGTGGAAGAGGTGAAGAATCTACACTTGGTATAACACCTGTTATTACCAAAGTAGAAGTAATCAATGAAGCTATTAAAATTCATTGGAAAGTGCCGGAAGAAAAAGCGAAACTGATAAAGAACGTAATCGTTGCAAGAGCAACATCAAATTCCGGGCAATACGAAACTATAAGTGAACCATTGGATGTAAAGCGTAAAGAATATTTGGATTCAAGACCTGAAAGTACCAATTATTATGTGGTGAAGGCGGTAGATGCAAAGGGAAAACATTATCCATCCTTTCCCTATTTGGCTCAATTGCCTGATAGTATACCTCCGTTACCACCTTCCGGGTTGGAGGGTAAAATAGGCGACCAAGGAGATCTTATTATTAAGTGGAAGCATAATAAGGAAAATGATCTTCTCGGATATCGTGTTTATATGGCACATAATAAGGATGATGAATTTACTCAGATTACTGTGAATCCTGTTACAGATAGTGTCTATTTTGATACTATTACATTGGAGGCATTGAATAAGAAAATATATTTCAAGCTTATGGCCTTGGATAACCGCTATAACTTCTCCAAATTTTCGGAAGTACTGGAATTAAAACGCCCTGATATTTACCCTCCAGTTTCACCAATAATAGAATTCTATAATATTACGGACAGTTCAGTTATTTTGAAATGGAGAAGCAGTACCAGTATGGATGTGGTAAAACACAGAGTTTATAAAAGAAAACGGCAGGAGAAAGATTGGCAATTGTTATTGGAGTTAGACAGCCTCAAAGATAAAGGGCAATTGGAAGATAAAGAGTTGTCAGCAGGAGAAATATACCAATATCTTATCACAGCTCTCGACGATTCAGGTTTGGAGTCCCCTAAAGACAAAGTAATTGAAGTACAACTTCCGGATAGAAAAATAAAGCCGGAAATTAAGGAAGTTACTTATCACGTTGACCGACAAAAAAGAGAGATTGTATTATTGTGGAATTATCAGGAGCCTGGTGTTGAAAAATTTTTAATTTACAAAGCTGAAAAAGGGAATCCGATCCGATTATACAAATCTGTAGGTAAGGGTCAGGCTTCTTTTATTGACAAAACTCTTTCGATAAACAGCCTTTATACTTACCGTATAAAGGCTGTTTTTGAAGATGGATCTCAAAGTATTTTGAGTAAAGAACTGGAAGTTAATTACTAAATTAGTAAGTATGAAAAAGTTATTTTTAGTTTTTGGATTGTTTTTTTTAGGATTGACTGTTGAAGCGCAATATTTAGAGGTAATGTTGAAGAGATTAAAACTGCCAACTATGTATAAAACTTCTGATACTGGTTACTTTGACTTAGTAGTAAGTGTGGGAGACTACGAGGTTAGATATATTAAAGAGTATTCACCAAATCCGTATACAGGATTTCCAGATGAAAATTTAGAACTAAATGAAAGCCTAATTGAAACTTATTATCCAGTGTCAATTGACATCAATTTTATTTCTGGAGTATTAAATTTAGAAATTTTGGTAAAATTTAGGGCTGATTCAAACAATAATTATGTTGAACATAGAATGACTCATTCCCTACAAAAGATTATAATCGATAATGTGGTTTACTATCAAAGTGGCTGGAATTATGAAGCTTTCAAAGACACAACAATTACTTTTGGTAGTAGGGCATATGTAGCAGAACTATTTTTTAGGTGGACTCCGCCAAATGACTATTACAGAATTCAAACAAAAGTTTCTAAACTTGTGTCACAAGTAATTGATGAAGATGCTGAAGAAGCTCAAGTATTCCTAAGGCCATTTTATATTCAACCAGAAGGATTTCCTTTTAATTTTGGTTATGGGGAATATTTTATACAACCAATCACTGGCTTTAGAGTGGTTGATCATGCTACAACTTATAAAATTGATAAATTTTACTTTGAACTAGAATTGTATTATTCTTTTCGTACTCATGGGTCGTTAATTAAAGAGGTTGATTTAGATTTTCCTCCCAATATTTGGCGAACTTATACTATGGAAATAGAAAATTCTGATGGTAAATTCATAGTTGAAGTCCAAATCCGCTGGCTTGCTCCAAACCTAACTCCCGTCCCCTCCACCACTCGTCTCTGTGGAAGTACGCCACTTACTTTAACCACTAATCGCACAGATGCAGGAGACTCGAGTGCAGGAGTATTTTATAAATGGCAGGTAGATTATGTGGATGGCTTTGGATGGAGAGATATACCAGAGCTACCCAACAATTCGATTTCTCCGGTAAATACTGTTACCTTTTCCCCTTCTGATAGTCCGGAAAGGATAAGATATTATAAAGTATATATATTAAATGATCAGGGATTGGGTGGTAATATTACTAATGAATATGGCGCCTTTCCGACTCCGGTAGAAGTATTGCCTGCAGCAGCTTCTAATGTTAGTTATACCAAACTGGATGAAGCATGCATCGGAATGCTGGATGGTTCTATTGCAGTAACCTCTGTATCAGGGGTAGCAGGCAATTATACCTTTACATTGGGTAAAGGCCCCGCTCCTGATATTAATCAGATTAGTGATATTAGGAACAGTAATAGCCAAACTCCGACATTTTCATCTCTCTCGCCGGGGAAATGGTGGTTAATAACAGAAAATAGTATAACCCTGGAAGATGGAACCCCTTTTGTTGGTTGTAGAAATGTTACCGAAATTGATATTAATGCGGCAATTCCGGTAAATTTTGATAGAGTAGTTACAAATATTACATGCTACAACGCTAAAAATGGATCAATTGAAATTTTAGCTACAGGAGGTACTCCACCTTATTTATATACTTATGATGGAGGAGTAAATTATATTTCTTCTAATAAGCTTATAAATCAGGATGTTGGAACTTATAATTTAAGAGTGAAAGATTCAAGAAGTTGTCTGTCTTCTGTTGCTCAGGTTTCAATAAATGAACCAGCAGCTTTGGAGGCTACAATTGGAAGTACAGATCCTAAATGTCATGGAGAACCAACAGGTACAATTGTAGTTCAGGTACTATTTGGGGCAGGAACGGCTCCTTATGAATACTCCATAAATAATGAAACATTTCAAGCTTCTTCCATTTTTTCCGGTATAAAGGCTGGTACATATCAAGTTAAGATCAAGGACGCCAACAATTGTTTATTAGAGAAGGATATTGAATTGTCCGACCCTTCAGAAATTCAGGTAGATTTGATTACATTAGAATCTGTAAGTTGTTCTGATGCATCTGATGGAATTATTAAAGTTGCTGCCAGCGGAGGGGTAAGTCCCTTTACTTATTCCATTAATGGAGGAGCGGCTATCACTTTAGCTCAATTCGAAAATCTAGCCCCAGGCGATCACACAATTTTGGTAAAAGATGCAAATGACTGTATTGTATCCAAAAACTATACTATTCAGGCACCACTTCCGCTTTCTGTTAGTTTTGAAAGTAAAAAGCCTGGTTGTAACAGTGGTTCAGATGGAGAGTTGATCGCAAATGTTACAGGAGGAACAATGCCTTACTTTTATAGCTGGAAAGGATATCAGGATTTTGACAATACATTGTCAAATATTTATTCTGATACCTATGAAGTGACAATAACTGATAATAATGGGTGTAAAATGGAGGCAAGCACATTTCTGGAAAATGTCGAGTCTCCTGTTGAAATAAATGTATTAACAGAAAATACTTCTTGTCCCAATATTTGTGATGGTATAGCAGAAGTTAGTATTAGTGGAGGGGTGGCTCCCATATCCATTAGTTGGGATGATGATTTAAATAGTAATTCTACCCGTATTCAAAACCTTTGTTATGGTAGGTTATACTCAGTTACCGTAACAGACGGAAATCATTGTCATAGAACAGAAACAGTTTCCATTTCTTCGGAAAATCCTTTTTATTTAAGTTTTGAAGAAAATTATCAATTGTGTAGAGGCCAGAAGTTAACACTGGATGCTACACAGCCTGGAGATAATATTTCCTATACTTGGCATGGTCCGGATGGATTTGAGAGTAATAGAAGCAGGATAGAGTTGTCGGAAGAGGGAGATTATACAATAATAATAGAAAGTCCAGAAGGATGTCAGGTCTCCAAAAGCTTTTCAATTAATACATCCGCTGAGTTATTAACAGCCAATTTTCTTTTACCGAGTATGGTAGAAGTTTCAGATACCGTAGTATTTATTGATGTTAGCTGGCCTGTACCTGATTCAGTTAAATGGGACTTTGGTTCATTTGGAGAAGTAATTAATGATGCAGTTGTTAAACCATTAGTAGTTTTTCCGGAAAGGGCAGATACATATCTCATAAAATTAGTTGCCTACCTCGGAGAATGCAGAGATTCAATAGAAAAAGAAATAGTATTTTATTTGCCGGAAGGGAATAATAAAGAAATCGATCTGGTAAGATTAGGTTTTACAAAAATTGAAAATATTAATCTATATCCTAATCCTACTAATGGCGAGTTTAAGGTCAGGGTAGTAATGAGTAGGGCAGATAAATTAAATTACACAATTTATAAATTAGATGGAGAAAAAATTAAGACGGGAGAAGCAGGGGAGGGTAAGGAATTTGATCTTGAATACGATATAAGAGGTTTAAAGCCAGGTTATTATTTTATAAAATTCCAGACAGGTGAGGAGGTGAGAACGGTTGGTCTTGTGAAAGATTAACTCCTTTTCCTGAATTGATTTAACCCGAATGAAGTGGCTCCTAGCCAAATAAAGTTTTTTAAGTCTCTGAGTTTGTTAAAATTGATTTAAAACAAATAAAAAACCTCTGACAACAATCAGAGGTTTTTTATTAAAGCTTTATTTTATAGGATTACATTATAACTTAACTCTGTATACCCAGTTAAACTTGTCTTCTATTTTGCCAAGTTTAATATCATTTAAAGTCTGGTTAAGTTTGTTAGAAAGTTCACGTTTACCCGGATCCGGAAGGTAATAATCTTCGCCGTTATAGTGAATGACAGAGATGTGTGTAATAGTTGCAGCTGTACCGGTTCCGAAAGCATCTTTTAACCTTCCAGACTTTTGAGCATCTATAACTTCGTCTATACTTACTCTTCGCTCTTCTACCGTTATGCCCCAGTCTTTGGCTAAAGTAATGATACTATCCCTGGTAATCCCACCTAAAATAGAGCTGCTTAACGGAGGAGTTACCAGTTTGTCATCAATCTGGAACATTACGTTCATGGTTCCTGACTCTTCGAAATACTTATGTTCTTTGCTGTCAGTCCATAATAGCTGCTGATAGCCTTTCTCCATGGCAAGTTTAGCAGGTAGTAAGGAAGCTGCATAATTACCTCCTGATTTAGCGAAACCTATACCACCTTCAGCCGCTCTTACATATTGGGTTTCTACCAATACCTTTACTGTTCCTTTATAATATCCTGAAACTGGGGAAGTAAATATGATAAACTTATAGGTGGAAGAAGGCTTTACGCCAATAAATTCATCCGCCCCATAAACGAACGGACGTATGTAGAGAGAGCAACCTTCAAGCGAAGGAACCCACTGCTGGTCCAGCTTTAATAATTCAACCAGTCCATTCATGAAAATTTCTTCAGGAACCGGAGGAATACAAAGGCGCTCGGAAGACTTATTTAATCGTCGTGCATGATCCAGAGGACGGAATAGTAAGATACTATTGTTTTCTCCCCGATATGCTTTTAAACCTTCAAAAACCGTTTGTCCATAATGAAGTACTGACGTAGCAGGACTCATAGAAAGGTTTTGAAATGGGATTATTTTAGCATCCTGCCACTCGTTGTTTTTATAGTCTACTATGAACATGTGGTCAGAATACTTGGCGCCAAATTCCAAATTAGAAAAGTCCGTTTGACTTATCCTGGAATGAGAAGTTTTTTCGATGGCAATATTAATGCTATTCGTCATATCGGGAAATATTCTAAAGTGTTTGCAAAAATATATAATTTATTACGAGAAATATAAAAAAATGGGGGAAAACGTTACAAGAATATTACTATTTGGGATGGTTTCATAAATTTTTACCTGGTTAAACCCTGAATGCTGATTATTGTCAGTTTTTAGGATGAATGGAGCTGATATATCAGAGCTTCAATACAGATGATTGGTGATTCTCTAATTGAATTATTGGTTTATTTTATAATTGCTTGTTTTATAGAAAAATAAATCTTTGCAGGTAACAACTTTTAATATAATTCCATCGTTATTAAATCTGATTTTTTATTGATTAAACTTTAAACGCTTACAATTATGAGTAAGGCACAAGACGCTAAAAAAGAGACTAAGAAGAAACCTGCAAAGACTCTAAAAGAAAAGAGAGCCGAAAAAAGAGAGAAGAAGAAAAACTAATTACCATAATAAATAAAGAGAGGCAAGGCCTCTCTTATCGTTTTAATCAAAGATGATTGTTTTATTTTTACTTATAAATATTCGGTCTTCCAAAGCCAGTTTCAGTGAATTAGCCAATACCTGCCTTTCAATTTCCCTGCCTGCCTGCGTCATATCTTTTGCACTATGTGTATGGTCTACCGGAATTATGCTTTGGGCGATAATAGGGCCTTCATCAAGATTATCGTTTACAAAATGCGCTGTAGCTCCGATGATTTTGACACCCCGCTCAAAAGCCTGGCGATAAGGGTTTGCACCGATAAAAGCCGGAAGGAAAGAGTGATGTATATTTATGATCTTGCCCGGAAAATGGCTGACAAAGTTTGGAGAAAGAATACGCATATACTTAGCCAGTACAATATAGTCCGGATTAAATTGTTTCAGCAACTCCAATACTTTGCTTTCTTGTTCCTCTCTGGAAATACCTTCATGAGATACGCAATAGTAAGGAATTGCAAATTTATCAGTCAATTCTTTGAGGTTATTATAATTGCTGATAACTGCTTTAATATTGGCATTAAGTTCATTAAAATGATGTCGCACCAATAAGTCGGAAAGGCAATGGTGTTCTTTGGTCACCATAATGACTATGTCTTTTTTTGCCTGCCGTATAAGCCGGATGGATGCCTGTTCGGGCAGGGACTTTTTAAGGTCGGACAGGAGAGCGGATTCATCGAACTGGCCTGTGAATGCAGTACGCATAAAAAAATGATTTGAATCATTGGATACAAATTCCCGGTTGCTGATTACGTTCAGGTTATATTGAAAAAGTATTCCGGATATATTGGCAATTAATCCTTTCCGGTCCGGGCAATCAATTAATAGTACTCTTGAATCTTCCATCTTATTTCAGCTTTTCGTTGTTTTTATGTCTGTCGGTGTCACGCCTGGTCTTTTTCTCCAAATTTCTTTTCAGGGCTTCAGTCAGATTGACTCCTGTCTGATTGGCAAGACAGATCAGGACAAATAATACATCGGCAAATTCATCTTCCAGGTTTACTTCTTTATCTGAGGGTTTAAAAGATTGCTCTCCATATTTACGGGCAATGATTCTGGCCACTTCTCCAACTTCTTCTGTTAATATAGCCATATTGGTCAACTCATTGAAATACCTGATGCCGGTGGTATTTATCCATTCGTCTACCGCTTTCTGAGCTTCTTCTATGGTCATTTTATTTTTTGTTTTTGGTGTCAACGATAATGGTAACAGGCCCATCGTTTAAGAGGGCTACTTTCATATCAGCGCCAAACTCTCCGGTACCTACAGGCCTTCCCAATTCTACTGAACATAAGTCGGCAAATTTTTCATACAAGGGTATCGCTTTTTCAGGCCTTGCAGCTTCAATGAAGGACGGCCTGTTGCCTTTTTTGGTACTGGCATGTAAGGTGAATTGGCTCACAACCAATATATCTCCGTTTACTTCTTTGACCGAAAGATTCATTTTGCCTTCTTCATCACCAAATATTCTCATGTTTACCACTTTTTTGGCCAGCCAGTCAGCGTCTTCAGATTCATCGTCCTGCCCAACCCCCAGCAATATAAGTAAACCTTTAGCGATCCGGGCTTTAACTTCTCCGTTAATTGTTACCGAAGCCTCACTGACTCTTTGAATTACTGCTATCATTATTGACTTTTAGGTTAAAGTAGTAATTAAATCCCAAATTTAATAATCGGAAACTTTAGGCTAAATGATTTCTAAAGTAAAGGAATCATTAAATCCTTTCCTATTAGTCTTTTTAAAAAATTAATTAAGCCGATTATTTAGATTTGAGATGTGAAATTTAAGCAGGTGGAGGAGGAGTGAATTGTATCTAATCTCTTGTGTTAACTTTGGCGGGTCTTATATTTTGGTTACTTTTGTTTTAGAGCCTTTTTGATGCGGGAAGAAAGCAACAGGTAGTTTCAGCAAGGCAGGGTAGTTCTGGCAATATGAGCCAATTTGCTTATGTAGTTTTAACCTTGGTTAATGAAAAAGCTTCCAGATAAAACGTACTTTATTTTACTCTTTCTTATATCTTTTGCTCTTTATGGGTTGAGGATATGGAAGCTTGAGCATGCCGGGCTTTACGATTATGATAGTGTTAAAAATTATCAGATCGCCAGAGAAATACTGGAAGGCAATTTTGCTAACCTTTATCATCATGCCAGCCCTTTCTTTAATTTTTATCTGGCGCTATTGGTTTTCATTTTTAAAGGCTTTCTGTTCCCTGAATACATCAACGCTGCCATTTCATTATTGTCATTGTTTGTATTGATCGGGTTTGTTAAAAAAGAATATACATTTGATAATAGCGATGCTTTATTGTTATATCTCCTTGCGGGAACTTCCCTTACATTGGTTAATAGCTCCAGATACCTTGCTATTGAAGGTTTGACATTACTGTTTTCCATTTTGGTGATAAAATACTTTTATCTGTGGGTTAAATATGATAACAAGAAAAAGTTGTATATAGGCGCATTGTTTTTTGGTGTATTGATGGTTATCAACTACAAAGCTTTATTGCTGTTTCCGATTTTTATTCTGTTTCTTTTTGCAAGTAAACCTGCAATTACGATTAGGCAGCTTATTTATGCTTTTCTGATGGGGATGACTCCCTTTCTTTTACTTATGCTGACAGGAGTATTGTTAAATCAATCTTTGTTTCAATATCCGAAAGTATTGGCAGGAGTGATTTTCAGAAGCGGTGTGCATCCTGAAAAGGAAGTAGGGCTTTTTAACTTTGACTGGCTATTTTATTTTAAATACTTTTTCTATTACGAAAATCCTTTTTTAATTCCTGTTCTCTTACTTTTTCCGGTAATCTTCTTTAAGCAGCTACGCTTAAACAAAGACTGGTTGTTAGTATTGGTTACGTTAATCAGTTATTGTTTTTTATTTGGAATGTCTTTGTTGCAGAAGGCACCTAGAGGTTTGCTTATAGCTTATCCATTTATGTATCTGATGATGTATTTGCTTATCAAAGCCATTTCTAAAAACTATTTCATCACGTCTTTCATCGTTATTGCTATTGTAATCCTCAATATAACCAGTATTGTGAAAAATATATACCCCTACTCATATACATTCTATCCTCAAATGGCGGAAGAAATAAGAAGAAGAGAGATATCGGAAGTAGCATCTACAGTAAGTAACCGGATTTACCCTTTTATTTCCAGTGATTCTGTGCATTTGAAGGTCTTGCTTAGTAAACAACAATTGAAGGATATACGCTCAAAGTATATAATTGATGATGCTTATTGGAAGATTACAGGTATAACTTTTGACACTTTGTCCAATCTCTCAGCAGTTGCATCATATAAAGAACCGGCTATTTTATCCCCTTTGTTTTTATTGGAACATGCCGAGTTTTCGGGGATGAGCTTTAGTGAGGTATTGGATGTAAGGGATAGTTTGCTGCAAAAGGAATATCATATTCGGCTAATTGAACTTGACTAAAGACTAAACCGGGCGGGCCGTGGGAAAAGTTGGGATACTCCCGGGATTTGCTTAAATTTAACGCTTAGAGAGGTGAACAAGCCTTCATAAAACGAATTTGGTTAGACCGGGAAGTTGATTAAGTTTTCATTGCTTTAAACGTTATATTCTATAGTTAAGAATATCAATTCATTACTAAATCTAATAGTGTCACTTATTATTAACCAGAAGTAAAGTTATGAGCCGGAGATCCTGGATATTGATTGGAATTTTACTGGTAACACTCACTTTGATAGCGGTATATGTTTATCGTTATACCAATAAACGCCCCAACCCACTTAGCCTTATTCCGCAACATGCTGCTATGGTGTGGCATATTACCAAATTTCCTGAAAAGTGGGAGCGGTTCCGTCAGGACGATCTTTGGAAAGACCTGAAAGCCGGCCATTCTTATTTTCAGGACCTGGATAAAAGAATGCAACTTATGGATCTTCTTTTAGCGAAGGATTCTTTGAAAAGAAGCTATCCTGAAAACATAATCACTTCATTTCATTGTACAGGTACCGACCAGTTCGATGTTTTGTTTTTTGTGCCGCTGGATAAAGAGGAAGAAAAGCAAACATTCTCCAGCATTATTGAAGAGATTAAAGAAGAAGGCAGGTACAGAATTGATAAAAGAGTATTTAATAAATATGAAATCTATGAAATTATACCAGCCAAAGAGCGATCCGGGTTTTCGTATATTCTCTATAAAAATATAATTATCGGAAGCTTTACGGGATTTCTTATTGAAGATGTTATAAGGGTTATAGAAGAAGAAGCAAGGCCATTCCGAAGTAAAATCAATACGGCGGTAGCTGAGAGTGGTGAAGCTTTAATCCAGGTAAACTATTTGCAACTACCCAGATTTTTAGGCCTGTTTACCAAGAAGGAATATCGTCCGGCGTTGGACGGGCTTAATTTACTCGCTGATTATAGTGTCGGAGATGGCCATTACAACAGAGATCAGGTGTTGTTTTCCGGGTATAGTTATTTGAATAAATATTCTTATTTAAATTGTTTTAAAGGACAGCCGGCTTCTAAATCATGGATTAGGAAATACCTGCCGATTAATGCAGGAGTGCTTTATTATTTCGGATTTAAAAATGGGAAACAATTAAACCAGTCCCTGGAACAATACTGGGAGTTGCACAATGATACATTACAGTTAAACTCCAGGAAGATACTTAGCGAGGCAAATGAGGATTTTGTAGACTCCTTTACCGATTTATTAGGTAAGGAACTGGTAATTGCCCATTTGGAAACATCTGATCCTGGTAAAACGGACAAAGTACTGTAT
>DATCKK010000028.1:0-6230 GCA_036562325.1 Cytophagaceae bacterium
ATTCAATTTACATACTTCATCAACAACAAGTAACCAAACAAACCGATAAACGACAGGGAAGACAACAGGTTTAGCCGCATGGTATTTTTATAATCAGCCGCCGATTGGTTATGAACAACTTTATAAAACCAGTATAAAAAATAAAACAATGTAGGTAATAAGAATAGAAAGAAGAGACAGGCTATATGCAAGGTATAATAAATATTAAAATATATAAAAAATAAAATAGCTCCTATTACAAATACCAATGTTGTCCAAACAAATGTCCCTCTTATTCCCAGGACACGACTAACAGTAAGGTCTCCTCTCCTCCCATCTTCTTCATGTTGATATACCTGTGTCATAGGATAAGAAGCAAACAATAAAAAAGAACAAAGAAAACTTGAAAAAAGAACCTGGTTATCCAGGAGCACTTCAAAACCACTGTTATTAATAGCCATGTAAGACATCAAATAGGTATAAGCACCTTGAAAAAATACCACAGTAAACAATCCCGTAAAAGGCAGCTTTTTTAATCGTATCCATGGATGACTGTATGCTTTTGAAGCAAGCCCGATCACTAATAACATTAATACAAACTCCCAACCAATAAAAATACCCAATACCAATGCAACAAAATCTAAAAACAGTGAAGTAAAATATAATTCCTTATCTACTGGAGGAGGTATTTCAAGGCCACCTATACTGTTTTCATCTTTATCAAAATAACTATTATATCCATTACTGGCCGGATAAAAAAGGAAATGAATAATAACAAATGATAATACCAGTTTTAACAAGTCCGGCTGTTCACTTTGTGAAACAGCAAACAGAAAAAAAGGCATAAGGAACAAGGAAAATGGTATCCTCAAATGTAATAGAGTAGCTCTTTTTAAAACCATATTTTTTTAACAACTACACTTTTTTTTTGTTTTTACTGTCGATGAAAAGTTTTATAACAGCTATAGGAACTGCCAATCCGGATTATAGATTTCCGCAAATGAAAATAGCGGAGTTCATGACAAATGCCGTTTCTCTAAGCAGGGAAAATAAACTTAAACTAAAATCTTTATATAAATCCAGCGGAATAGGATATAGATATTCAGTTATTCCAGACTTTGGCCTAACCAAAGGCCAATACCAGTTTTTCCCTAACACAGACGATCTTGAACCCTTTCCTTCTGTCGGCCACAGAATGAAAGTATATGAAAGAAAAGCACTGCCTCTTGCAATATCCGCTATCAACAATTGTATGAAGAACAATAATTTTTGTTCTATCACTCATCTTATTACTGTTAGCTGCACAGGTATGTATGCCCCGGGATTGGACATTGAGATCATACAACAATTAGGGTTGAGAAAAGATATAGTTCGTACATGCATCAATTATATGGGATGCTATGCAGCCTTCAACGCGTTCAAGCTGGCAGATACTTTTTGCAAAGCCGACCCGAATGCCAGGGTATTAATTGTTTGTGTAGAGATTTGCACCATTCATTATCAAAAGAAACAGACACCGGACTTTTTACTATCGAATGCATTATTTGGAGATGGTGCAGGCGCTGCACTCGTAGAAGGAAAAGCATCCAATAATGTATCATTATCCATCGATATGTTTAATTGCGATATCGCCTTTCAGGGCAGAAATGAGATGGCATGGAACATCTCTGATTTTGGATTTGAAATGGCCCTTTCCTCCTATGTACCTGAACTTATACAAAGTACTGTACGGGATCTTACCTGTAAATTACTAAGCAAGCTGGAGCTTACTTTAAAAAATGTAGATCACTTCGCTATTCATCCGGGAGGCAAAAAAATACTAGATGTTATAAGAGATGAACTAAAGGTACGAACAGAAAAAATTAAAACCTCTTATGAAGTACTTTTTGATTATGGCAATATGTCTTCGGCCAGTATACTGTTTGTATTGCAACGACTACTCAATGAACTTTCCAAATCAGATATCAACAAAAAAATTCTAAGCCTTGCCTTTGGGCCTGGTATAACACTGGAGTCTATGTTACTCACTGTTACCTGTCGAAGCAACACCAAAAAATTACTTTCTGTTAGTAATACCGGAGAACCTTTAACTAATTTACCTTTATGAGTTTTAATTTCCGATCTAAAGAAACAGAGATTATGGACGATCTGCTGTTCGACGCCAGTCCGGTTATGGAACAGACTTTGAAAGAACTTAAACTCATAAACAAATGGCTGGGGGGAAATCAGGTAACTATTGATGCGCTTGAAAAGATTATCAACAAAAAAGAAATTCGTTCGAAACAACCTATAAAAGTTGCTGACCTGGGTTGTGGTGGTGGTGATATGCTTGTATTGCTTGCCAATTGGTTTAGAAACAAAAGTATTAAAACACAACTGACCGGTATTGATGCCAATCCTAACATAATTTCTTACGCCCGGAAGAACACTAAAAATTATTCAGAAATAATTTACAAGAACATTAACATATTTTCAGAGGAGTTTACCAAAGAAAATTACGACATTGCCAACTGTACACTATTTTGCCATCACTTCTCCGACGATCAGTTGATCCAGCTTTTGAAGTCACTTAAAAACCAGATTTCAACAGCTGTCATTATCAATGACCTGCACAGGCATTGGTTTGCCTATCATTCCATCGCTCTGCTGACCGCTTACTTTTCCCGCTCCTACATGGTAAAAAACGATGCCAAACTTTCAGTACTCCGTTCATTCCGAAAACCAGAACTTGAAACCATCATTAAAGAAAGTGGCTTTTCCACCTACGAAATCAGATGGAAATGGGCATTTCGATATCAGGTAATATTATATCCCTGATTGAACCAATAAATTAATCGCTGAGTTAATTATACAAAGGGCAGGTAAGAAGAATAAGATTATGAGCAGAATACATCTCACTATAGGTATTATTGCTTTGGCAATAATGATTGTAGCTGGTTTATTAACCGAACTATTAAGGCCATTTGAAGCTATTTTATTCGGAGCAATGCTAATTCTGGTGAGTCCTTTTTTATTTATATTACTTAGGCGAATACCAAAGCACGATCCTGAAGACAGAAGCCCTTTAATAAAATAATACTAAAGGGATTTTATTAGAATGTAACCAATAGAGTTATTTCGCCGGAGTAAACTTTTCTACTTTATTTTTAATTGGCGGAAGTGATTGAATATAGGTATAGATAGCTCCAAGGTCTTCTTCCGTCATTCCCGAATACATTACCCACGGCATGATCGTATTGAATCCTCCAGGTTGAACAGTATTACTAACTACTTCCGGATTAATATAATATTTAAATCTTTTTATGAAAGTTTCTTTAGACATATTACCTATACCTGTTTCTTTATCCGGAGTAAGGTTAGATGATCTGACAACAGCTCCTCCAGGCAATTGAAATTCATTTCCACCTGCCATAAACATTCCCTCTACCGGTTTTCCTTTTTCCATAGGCGTATGACATTCCTGACAGGAAGCTACAGTAAACATATATCTGCCATAAACTAATGTATCTGAAGGATTGGGCCTCTTTTCAGGATTGGCCGGTTCTGGTATGGTTTTAAGTAATAAACTTACAGGAAAATCAGGTTTGGACTCGGGAACTGCATTTTCAACAGGATGCAATGTTCTTATATAAGCAATGATAGCATATATATCTTCGCTATCCATTTTATTGTAATTCATATAAGGCATCACCGGAAAAAAAGCTTTACCGTCTTTACTTACACCAGAGGTAATAGCACGGTAAATCTCCCCATCTGTCCATGAGGATAAAGCAGCAGGTGTGATATTTTTAGAATAAAAAGTTCCCGGAAATCCGAATTCGGGAGGAAACACTTCTCCTCCTTTTCCTTCTGTACCGGGCACTATAGGCCCGGACAATTTAGACCAGTCTCTGGTAGAATGACAATCAATACAAACTGCCACATGTGTCGCAAGATATTTTCCACGTTCAATCATTTCAGGAGTTGCTTTTACCTTCAATTCCGGTGCCGGCCCCACAGCAGGATATTTAACATTCACAAAAATAATTGCAGCACCAGCTATTATAAGCAGTAAGATCAAAACAATACCGACAAAACGTAGTACTTTTTCCATAATTAAGAATAAGTGTTTTAAAAAATTAATATAATAAGTTTAATAGCATTAAGTTAAAGGTTCAATATTTTCTTTAGGTGAATACTTATACTGTTAATTGAAGCCTGAAAAGTTACGCAAACCAGTCAGGTATCAACCACTGCATTATTGATCCTTGTCCGAAACAAAAAGATAGCACTTATAAAATTTCAATTAATGTACTTAATGAAATTAAAAAGAAAATGTTTATATCGGATTAATAGTTAATAACAGTATAAACTTTGTTTTTTTAGTATAAGTCATTTATAAAAATAAAATTCAACAGCTTATTCCACTACAATAGGAAAATCATGTCCTTTGGAAAAGGTGTAGGGATACTGCGGTTTACCACTGTATTTTTTATTTAAATCCGGTGTCCGGTCGTCAAGGTAAGACTTTAACTCAAACACTGTAATCTTACCATCTTTAGGAGCACCATCTGCTTCGCCTTCCAAAGCTTTAAGTAATAAATAAGTAAACAATCCATGCCCCAGTTCCTTTACTTCTTTAGCTGTTTGGGTACTACCCGCAGAAGCAAACACATGCACTCCTGCACTTCGTGCCAGTTGAGACATAGCTCTTTCTTCCGAACCGCCTCGCATTCCCAATAACTCTACAGACCCTCCCGAATGACACGCATCCATTATGATGATCTGCTTTAATGCCTTTATATCTCTGAACTTCTTCTGGATCATAGTTGCTTCTATCGCTTCCTTTTCCAGTTTATTGTTATCATACAACCGAACACATTCTCTTGGAACAAAGTAAAACTTTTCATCTGACAGGGTACCATGTCCGGCATAGTAAAAAATAAAAACATCATTTTTTTGAATAATGTTGGCCAGAGCAGTCAGCGTATCCAGTATATTGGACTTAGTTGCCATATCGTCGTAAATAGGATGAATCACCACATCCTTAAACAACTTCTTACTTCGTTCCAGCATAACTTTAGAAAACGCCTCGGCATCTTCTCTTGCATAATTCAATGCTAAGGATGGATTGACATATTGATTAATTCCAATAGCCAGAATATGGCAAACACTTCCCTTCTCTCCCACATCTGAAAACACTTCTGAAATAACGGGTGCGGTTTCTATTCGCTCTCTGTTAAATGCAGACACTTCAAAAACATTAATACCATGTACTAAGCTTACAATCTCCGTTAACACTTTATGTTGACCTTTGCCGGATGGCAATTCAGAATTAGAAGAAGACAATGCTATACGTTTGCCATTATGCAATAATTTCACTTCATCTATTCCTCCTCCATTATCCGTCAACTTGATATATACTTCCGCTTCCGGCTTGTCAGCTTTTTTTGCCACATGTAACCTGATTTCAGGCATGGGAGATATTCTAAGGATATCCTCAATCTTTTTAAAGGATCCTGACGATCCGCGATCTTTAAATATGGAAGGTAACAAATCAGGCTTATGAAACTTTTCCAACAACTGTTCTGTCTGAATCACTTGCATGCCTTTCACAAAGTGGATATACTTCATCCCTTCCATAGTACCATTGAAATAACCTTCTTTGGTAACTGCCATCCAGTCTTTACCCGGTAAGTGAATATGTTCAAAAAATTCTTCTCCCTTTTCCAGATTCCAGAATTTGATTGAACCATCTACACTCACAGATACCAGCATTTTACCTGTTTTATCTAGAGTAAGATTTGATACTTCAGCAGTATGGCCTTCCAGTTTTCGTATAACTTTTGCCTGTTCATAATCCCATACTCTGATCGTTCTGTCATTTCCTGCACTGATTATATATTTTCCATCGTGTGTAAATATTGCTGCATGTACCTCTCCTTTCTCGACCAGTAGTTTCTTCTTCATCATTCCTGTAGCAACGTTCCAAACCCTCACTGTACCATCCCAGGATGAAGTTAACATGGTGTTTGCATCATGCGGATGAAAGCTGATAGATGAAACCACATTCGTGTGGCCAATAAATGATTTCACTTTTATTTTAGAATCAGGTTCTATTAAATCAAGGGAAGGTTCGCCCAGTCTTGACAATACAAGATACAACCCATCGGGTGTATAAGAGAAAGTATAAGCTGAACTATTAGCAAGATCTATTACCTTTTTCGATGCCCCTGTAGCCACATCCCATATTCTTATCGTGCCATCCCAAC
>DATCKK010000030.1:0-1711 GCA_036562325.1 Cytophagaceae bacterium
ACAGATGTCCAGTATTTTACCATAAAATCAGGTACCACCACTATTTTAAAATTATTTAATAAATGAAAAAATATACTTTTACAGAAAAGTTTGACACTCGTTCCGGCTTTGGTGCAGGTTTATTAGAATTAGGAAGAAAAAATCCGAACGTGGTAGCTTTATGCGCTGACCTGATAGGATCATTAAAAATGGGAGACTTTATAAAAGAATTTCCCGATCGCTTTTTCCAGGTAGGTATTGCTGAAGCTAATATGATGGGTTTGGCTGCAGGGATGACCATAGGTGGTAAAATACCATTTACAGGGACATTTGCTAACTTTTCAACCGGTAGAGTTTACGACCAGATAAGACAATCAATTGCCTATTCCGGTAAAAACGTAAAGATATGTGCATCGCACGCCGGACTTACCTTAGGAGAAGACGGTGCTACCCACCAAATACTGGAAGATATAGGAATGATGAAAATGCTTCCTCACATAGTGGTAATTAACACTTGTGACTACAATCAGACGAAAGCAGCTACCATTGCCATCGCCGATCATGTAGGCCCGGTTTATTTAAGATTCGGAAGGCCTGTAGTTCCTAACTTCACCCCTAAAGATCAGAAATTTGAAATCGGAAAAGCCGTTATCCTGAACGAGGGGCCAGATGTAAGTATATTCGCTACCGGACATTTGGTTTGGGAAGCAATAAAAGCCGGTGAAATACTTGCTGAAAAAGGTATAGAAGCTGATATCATTAATATTCATACAATAAAGCCATTGGACGAAAAAGCTATTTTAGCCTCTGCCGCTAAAACCAGATGTGTGGTCTCCGCAGAGGAACATCAGATCAGCGGAGGATTAGGTGAATCAATAGCCCAATTACTTGCCAGAAACAACCCTACACCAATGGAGATAGTTGCGGTAAATGATTCTTTCGGTGAAAGTGGTACTCCGGATCAATTAATGAAAAAATACGGCCTTACTGCTGACAACATAGTTGAATCAGCCTTGAAGGTAATGGAAAGGAAAAAAGCACTAGTTTAACCATAAAAATAAAAAACTCCGGATTTACCGGAGTTTTTTATTTTATTAATTTAATTTTTCAAGATCACAGTTTTTTTAGGACACAGGCATCTCCGGATTCCCTACAGAAGCTTTACTCTTATTATAAACAGGTAAATACCTGGTTAAAAACTTGCGTACCGGCTCGTCATATAACTTCAAGCACAGATAAGCCAACAATATACTTCCGACAACCAGTGCTATAGCTCCGGGCAAAGATTGTTCGAATGTGAGATTTTCACTTTTAACCCAGGCATAGTACAAGTATATAAATGGATAATGCACCATATAAAGTGGATACGATATATCTCCCAGGAATTTACAAATCCGGGTGGTCATTGGATCCGTTGTCTTGCCTGAAGCTCCCAGATATACAAGCAAAGGAAAAACAAATGCGAAACATACTGTATCGTACAAACCATTCATCCATAGATTTTCACTCCCGCCAATTCGTGGTATGGCAGCTAAAACAACAATGGACAAACTACCGATCCAAAAAGCTCCCTTTACATTGACAGGTTTAAATACACGGGAAAGCAACAGTCCTGCAGAGAATGAAAATAATAAGCGCAAAGCCCCCCCAAGGAAGTTATCACCTGTTAAAGCAAATCCCACACATATATCGCCGTACGGCCCCCAGATGGCAAAGGAAGCCAATCCGCAAC
>DATCKK010000033.1:0-3002 GCA_036562325.1 Cytophagaceae bacterium
CATAATAACTTTCCAGTTACTATGCAGATCTAACGGTTGAAGAGTGGGCATAATCCTCAAAACTACTCAAACGAAAACAAAACAATAAAAACCTGTAAATCAATAATTAAAACAAAACATGTAAATCAAAACTTTAAATAATAAAATAATTTACCAGCACCCTCCTTACAGATACAAACTTTTACTTTAATAGCAAACTCATAAAATTCTTAAAATCAACAACTAAAACTCTTCCACATATCGGTTTTCATTTAAAATACCGATAACCACCTCTCCAAAGTATTCTACTTCAGCGACATTTTGATCTCTTTCCAGTTTAATTTGTCTTAACAATGGATAGCAGGCATATAAAAAGGCAGGCTTAACATAATCCAAACTTTTTGCACTAAGAAGATTCCCTTTTTTATCTATGGTAACTTTAAAAGTGGCCATTCCATTCACATCATCTATTCCATCCAGAGAAGGTATAGTCACCATTTTCCAGCCTGTCACCTTCAGTTCGATTCCATGTACCTCTTCCTTATGTTCCCCATTCGAATAAATATATTCCCGCTTTACCAGACGTCCGTTTTCGTAACTTTGTTTAATGGTGTAATCCAATTTACCATTCTTTTTGAAGCTCTCATGCTTAATCAATTTACCGGAAGTATTATAAGTAAATCGATCGGTCTGAAACAAATCTGAGCTGGCATAATAATAATTAGTTTTTTCCCTTCGGTTCTGATTGTTGTAGACATGCTTTACTACGTTAATTCCAAAGTCAAGCACCTTATTGTTAACATCATAACTTATCTCATCAACCACCTTGTTCTTCGCATAAGAGTACTTAATGATAGCTACTTCCATGGAACCAACTCCGGTGAGTTTTCCATATTTATTCAGGTTTATCTCTTCGATTAACTGATTAAACTGATTGTATTTATATAGTTTAATGGCGGGCTTATAAGTAAGTTCCATCAGATTGCCATTGGCGTAATGATTGGAATATTCGGTCAAATTATAAGCTTTATCATATCGGAAATAGCAGTAGGAAGGTATTTCCCTGATGGCGGAAGTTGTATCAGGACGGTACAATTGGCCATCAATGCCATAATAGGATTTCTTTTCAAGATATCCCTTTTTATCATATTCGTATTTTATAAAGGCTACTCCTTTGCTGTCGGCCTCCAGTTTACCATAAAAATTAACTCTGTTCCTTTGTATTAGCCTGCCCTTTTTATCATAAACATAAGTTTTGATATCTTGAGCAGTAACTGTAATGGTAGATAAAATAACGATGTAGATAAAATAAATACTTAAGCGTATCACTTTTCAATTTGGTTTAGTTAGTTATTGGAATTGCTACTAAAAATAGAATCAGCGTGCAAAGATAGCAAGAAATTCACACTAATCCATTTTTATAACCTCATAAACCCGCACAGTTAAAGATGGTTTGGCAAAATTTTAAAAATATAAACAATAAAAAATAGTAGTGGATTAAATCCTGCCTGGCAATTTAAACCACTCCATATAGCAGATTTAATCTATCACGTTTAAGCATCACCAACCCTGCTGTGCTAAGAAGATTACACAGCACATTATTGCGAACAATAGTTATTTTTTCCTCCTCTATTGCTGCTCCAGGCGTCTTTTTTCTCTTTTTGCCCATTCAACAATAAGCCTTGCCTGCTCGTCTGTCAATTTTGCTTCCGGATGCATTAGGGTATAAGAAGTAAGAGGCATTTCTCCGGATTCCACCATTTCAATAGTTTCTTCCAGCTTATGTGCAAGTCTCTTGTTATTGTATTTTTCAATGGCTGAAAAGTTAAAATCTCTCTTACCTTCATTCACATGATGCGCCAGCCACCAGCCAACAGGCATTATTTCGGCATACCAGGGATAATTAGTATTGTTAGAATGACAGTCAAAGCAGGCTACCTGCAGCACCTGCCTTACAGAATCAGGAGCAATAGCTTCAAGGGCACTATTGGGTTTATCTTCTATAGCAATATTTTTTTCAGGACGAAAAAATTGAATAACCAACAAGGCTACTAAAATTATGGCAAATACTTTTTTCTTCATTTGAATTTCATTTTCCTGCAAATCTAATGGACTTTCGAATTTATTTCAGCAAATCGGTCAAATAAAAAAGGCTGTCCAACTATTGAACAGCCTTCTAAAAGTAAATCTGAATTAAAACTATCTTTTCAACTTAAGCTAGCACTGCAGAACCGTTTACCGGCACTTTAGCACTCTTTACAGTTTTAATGATTCTTGCAGCAACTTTGTACGGATCAGCAGCAGAGTTTGGTCTTCTGTCTTCTAACCAGCCTTTCCAGCCTCTTTCTACTGTAGCGATAGGAATTCTTATAGAAGCACCTCTGTCTGAAATTCCATAGGAGAATTTATCAATTGACTGAGTCTCGTGTTTACCTGTTAATCTCAAGTGGTTATCCGCTCCGTAAACTTCTACGTGCTCTTTTACTACAGGGGCAAATGCCTCACAAACTGCATCGTAGATTTCTTTTTTACCTGCTTCTCTAAGAATTGAGTTAGAGAAGTTAGCATGCATACCAGAACCGTTCCAATCAAGGTTTCCAAGAGGTTTGCAATGCCAGTTAATAGCAACATTATATTTTTCACCGATTCTTTCCAGTAAATATCTGGCTACCCAGATTTGGTCACCTGCTTCTTTAGCTCCTTTAGCGAAAATCTGGAACTCCCATTGTCCAGCCGCTACCTCAGCATTAATACCTTCCACATTCAAGCCGGCATCAATACAAGCATCCAGATGCTCTTCAACAATGTGTCTGCCAAATGCATTTTTAGCACCTACAGAGCAGTAGTAAGGACCTTGCGGAGCAGGATATCCATTTACAGGGAAACCAAGTGGCTTATTGGTTTCAGGATTCCACAAGAAATACTCCTGTTCAAAACCAAACCAAAAATCGTTATCATCATCATCAATAGTAGCACGGCCATTAGAAGCGTGTGGAGTTCCATCCGGATTTAATACTTCACAC
>DATCKK010000460.1:0-4424 GCA_036562325.1 Cytophagaceae bacterium
TACCTGTTGTTGCCAAATGGCTGGGACTTGCCGCCAGGGAAGAGAAGGCCATATATTCTCCCATTGAATTCAATCAACAGGAAAATGTAGATATGGAACTCATCAAACTAAATGTTCCCGATAATGGAGTGTTTAAGAATAAGTCTTTGGTGGAGATCCCATCTCTTCAGGGCAGCCTGGTGGTACTTATTCACCGCAACGGAAAGTATTTTGTTCCCAGCGGCGGCACCGTTCTGGAGCCAGGAGATATGATCGAAGTATTGGTTCAAAAAGACCAAAAAGAAGCTCTCCTAAAAACGTTTGAGAATAGTCCTGTTAGTTAAATAATATCCGATTTAAAGCATTAGTTGTATGTCATTGGCCTATCCCTTATTAGCTTTCCTTCCCATTATTTTACTATTTGTTATCAGTTTATGGAAAGGAGTAAGAACAGGCGTATATGCTTCTTTTGCCTTAACCTCCCTCCTGTTTTTTTTCTGGGGAAATCCGGTGGTTGCTTACCTGGCTTCCATATTCAGTGCTCTGTTAGGGACAATCAACATACTGATGATTATTTTCGGTGCCGTTTTCCTTTATCAGATTATGGAACAGAAAGGATACATAAAGGGAATTAAAGAATCACTGGCAGAAATACATCCGGATAAAGGATTTCGATTTTTCTTTCTAGCATTTTTTCTGACTTCTTTCTTTGAAAGTGTTTCCGGTTTTGGTACTCCCCTCGCTATAGTCCCGCTACTGCTGATCTCTATTGGATTTTCACCATTACTATCTATTTCTACCGTATTGCTGATAGACGGACTGTTTTCCGTAGCAGGTGCCGTTGGTACGCCCATACAGGCAGGAATGGAAATACCTTTGGGCTTAGCAAGTGGCACAGTTAATAAGATTTACCTTTACGCTACACTATTGCTTTTAATTGCAGGACTTGTACTACTTTATTTTATAATAAGGTTTTACCGTCAGGAAACTTCAGATCAAAAGCAGGGAAAAACAGGCATTATAATGTACCTGAGCATCATGCTTCCATTTTTTTCAATTTCTTATTTTTTTAAAGAATTAAGCGGCCTTCTTGCATCAGTATTTATGGCTGTCTTTGCTTATGTGTTTTTATTCAAAAATAAAAAGTTGTTATGGAAACCCTGGATGCCTTATTGGGTATTGGTGGGCCTACTGTTGATTCCTAAACTATTTACAGAGTTCGCTGATCTCATTTCATATAAATTGGAGTTCCTGTCTATTTATGGAACGGATATAAGTGCTTCTCTTCAACCCTTTAAATCTCCGCTTATTCCATTCCTTGCCACAGCGCTTTTTGTGCTATATCATTCGCGGAGTTTTACTATCGATTTAAAACCGGTGATATCCAAAACGGTTATTGTGTTCCTCATGCTCTTTCCATCCCTTGCCATTACTCAGCTTATGATCAATAGTGGCAATGAGTTACCTTCTATGCTTACCATGCTTGCCAATGTATTTTCAAAAGCAGGGCCTTTCTATGTATTGGTCAGTCCATACATTGGTATCCTGGGAGCATTTATTTCCGGAAGTACTACGGTGTCTAATATTATTTTCGGGCCGGTACAACTAACCTCTTCCATACAACTAAACTTGCCCCAGGATGTACTGTTGGCAATACAAGTAGCAGGAGCTTCACTTGGCAATGCGGTTTGCCTCTTTAATATAATTGCAGCTGCTGCGGTAACCGGCACTAAAGAGTATGGCCTTATCCTTAAAAAAAATATACTTCCCATAATGCTTGCAGCATTGATATGTGGGCTTATTGGCTATGTATTGATATAATATTCTTTATTAGACTCCTTAAAGAATCTGTTCATTACAAATACCTTGAAGCCAGCCGAACCATTTCTGCAGTATTTTTCACCCGCAACTTAGACATAATGTTTTTTCTATGCGAATCGGCAGTATGTTGACTGATACATAGTTTGTCCGCCAACATCTTGGAAGAAAAGCCATCTGCTATAAGGCGTAAAACTTCCACTTCCCTTCTCGATAGTATTTCAAGAACGGATTTTTCTTTTTCATTTTTCTCCGGCATCATCAACTGGCAATAGTCGCTATATAACTGTTCAATATGTTCATAGATCTCCTTTTCCTTCACTTCTTTCTCTCTTGTGGTACTTTCGTCAATAAGTATTCCCACAAGCTTTCGCTGAGATTTATAGGCAGTGGTTACTATGGCAATAGCAGAAACTGAAATCAACTCATTATTAGCATTATTTATTTTGAAGTTCTCCTTTATTTTCACTGTACCATTTATTTTATAGGTAAGCAGCAAAACGTTACTTGTGATTCTTTGAAAGTCCTCTTTGTGTATTAAGCTATTAAAGAATAAAATACCATCTCTGTAAAAATGCTCAATGGGATATCCAATAATAGTGTCTTTAAAGCTTTGGGTTATAAAGTCAAAGTTTCCGCTGGCAAGGTCTAAAATGAAAAATACCTCATTTTTAAAGTGGGTTGTTATATGATTTCTGAAAGAACCTGAAATAGAAGAATTATATATTTGTAAAGTTTCCATAGCTGATTTATTAAGTTTGTAAATAACTATTGGATAATAGAATAGTTTGTATTTCAGGTATTTTTTAGATGATAATCAAATAATTGATAAACAAATTTAAATCAAGGAGTAAAATCCTTAAATTGTTGGTAATAAGTATAGCGTAATGGTGGATATTATAATAATTGGCGCAGGCCCCATAGGCCTCGCATGCGGAATAGAAGCACAAAAGGCCGGTTTTGACTATTTGATTATAGACAAAGGTTGCCTTGTAAATTCATTGTTTAATTATCCGCTAAACATGACTTTTTTCTCAACAGCTGAAAAGCTGGAAATAGGCAATATACCCTTTGTCAGCCATTTGCCCAAACCCAATCGGTTTGAAGCATTGGAATACTACCGAAAAGTGGCCATGCATTATCAATTGAAAGTAAAACTGTATGAAGAAATTCTAAACTTTGGCCAGGAAGAGGATCATTATATAGTACATACATCTAAGGCAAGTTACAGGACAAAGGCTATTATTATTGCTACCGGATTTTATGACATTCCAATGAAGTTAGGTATTGAAGGGGAAGACCTGCCCAAAGTTCATCACTATTACAGAGAACCACATCCTTATTTCGGACAAAAAGTATTGGTGGTGGGAGCTGCTAACTCTGCGGTAGATGTAGCTCTGGAAACCTATAGAAAAGGTGCCGAGGTAACAATGGTTATCAGATCCAATGAAATAAGTCCAAGGGTGAAATACTGGGTGAAGCCCGATATAGAGAATCGTATTAAAGAAGGTTCTGTTAAAGCGTATTTTAACTCAACCTTGCTTCGCATCAGACAACATGAAGTAGATCTGTTAACTCCAGACGGAATGGTAACAATTGAAAACGACTTTGTACTTGCCATGACCGGTTATACTCCGAACTTTTCTTTGTTAAAAAAGGCGGGTATTAACTTCAGAGAGGATGAAGCGCACACTCCTGTCTATAATCCTGCTACCATGGAAACGAATCAAAAAAACATTTACCTTGCCGGGGTTATATGCGGAGGACTTAATACGCATCAATGGTTTATTGAAAATTCAAGGGTTCATGCGGAAATGATTATTAATGATCTTAAAGGGAAAAAGGGCTAAAGCCTGATATGATGGGCTTGAAGAAGAAAAGATATGAAAATAAAAAACTCCCTCGCGGGAGTTTTGGTTAATCTTCTTTCATATTGTGATAAACGTTTTGAACGTCATCATCATCTTCTATTTTATCCAGTAACTTTTGGATCTCTTCTTTTTGTTCAGGGGTTAAATTTTCCACATAAGTGGTAGGTATCCTTTCTGTTTCTGCCGATATAACCGGAATTCCTCTTTCCTCCAATGCTTTCTGCATGGTACCAAATTCCTGGAATGGAACATAGATGAAAGTTTTGTCTTCATCCTGCCCGATTTCTTCGAGGCCATAATCAATAAGTTCCAGTTCAAGGTCCTCTAAATTATGGTTGGAGGCATCTATTTCAAATACACCCTTTCTGTCAAAAATAAAATCAAGAGACCCTGTTTTTCCCAGCGATCCACCTGCACGAGTCAAATACATTCTTACAGAGGCCACTGTCCTGGTAGGGTTATCAGTTGCGGTTTCTATCAGAATGGCTACACCATAAGGGCCGTATCCTTCATATACTACTTCTTCGTAATCTTTCAGGTCTTTATTGGTTGCTCTTTGAATCGCCGCATCTACGTTGGCTTTAGGCATATTTGCCGCTTTGGCGTTCTGAATACAGATTCTTAAACGGGGATTACTAGCGGGGTCAGGGCCACCCTGTTTACAAGCCATTGCAATTTCTTTCCCAATCCTGGTAAAAGTTTTCGCCATTTTGGCATAGCGGGCAAACATTTTATGTTTACGCTTCTCAAATATAC
>DATCKK010000040.1:0-4873 GCA_036562325.1 Cytophagaceae bacterium
GAATTATTTCTCCGAAGATCATAAAGGTTTTTATAAAACTGCAATTTTCTTCCTTGCAACGAGCACCATACTGGTTTATCTTAACCTTACCATTATTTACAACTTAATATTCACTTTTACCTTTGCCTACATATCTTATAAATCATACATTGTTTATAAAAAGGGTTACAGGCCTGCCCGGTTTTTCTTATTAGGAAACGCCATCATTGTTGCTGGTTCAATAATCTATTTACTGAAAAATTCAGGAATCTTTGAAGCATATTCGAACGAACATCCGGGCCTCCATATTTTTATGGTATATATAAAGAACGTGATTATGGTAATAGATATAGTAATTCTTTCCATAGCACTCAGCGACCGCATGAAATTTTTCAAGCAAACCGCAGAAGCTGCCCAACAGGAAGCATATAATCAATTGAATGAGAAAAAACTATTAAGTGAAAAGGTAAATCGGGAGTTAGAACAAAAGGTTGCAGAGAGAACTCAGGAATTACAAACACAAAAACTATTACTGGAAGAAGCCAATCAAAAATTAAAAGCTCAGGCAGAAGAGATAAACAAAATGAATGCCTTGCTTGATATAGACAATTGGAACCTGAAAAAAAATGTCATACAAGAGAAAGAAGCCAGGATAGTCCTTAAAGATATAAACTTTGAAGAGTTTAAACAGGTATACCCCAATGAAGCAGCCTGCTATCGCTTCATTGAAGAATTAAAAGAAGAAAACGGATTTGTATGTAGGAAGTGTGGCAAAGACAAATATGGCAAAGGGGCCAATCCTTTTTCAAGACGATGTATGAGTTGCCGATACGATGAATCGGTAACTGCCTATACGGTTTTTCATGGATGTAAATTTAATATTCAAATCGCCATGTATATTGTAGTAATGATTAACAGATATGGCGATACTATACCTATTACTAACATTTCCAAGGAAGTAAATTTACGAAATGCTACATGTTGGCGATTTGCTCAAAAACTACTTGCGACAAGAGCATCTAAAGAATATAAGCAAGCCAGCGAAAACAACAAACTGAAAGTGTTAATATTAAATTCATAACCTGTATATAAACTAGTAACTGAGTTACTTTGCCTTCAAATTATTAATTAAAACGCTGCTACTGCTACGGTTTGGCAAGTAATTAACTCTTTTGAGCAAACACAAAAAAAGGGCTGCCCAAAGGACAGCCCAGGAACCTAACCTAATTTATCTAAACTTAATCTTTAACCATTTTTTGCGAATACACCTGATCACCTGAAAATAGTTTTATTACATATACCCCTTTAGGAAGGTCTGCAATATTAATCAACTGCTCAAAAGATCCGGTTTTATTTTCAAAATCCTTATCATAGACTACAAAACCTCCGGCATCTATTATTATAACATTCACATGAGATGCGGAATTAAAAGTAGCCTGTACGAATACTTCTGTAGAAATTGGGTTTGGATAAACCGACATCTGTTGAGCTTCATCATAATCCGCATTAAACAAATCCGAATACTTGGCGGTGGATGAACCGTACACTTCTAATTCAAAAATAGAATATCCATACATTGTTGTTCTTGAAGTTCCGTATATTCTTACATACCTACCGGTAGCAGAAATAGCCCATTCATTGTATGCTGCTTCATTTCCGGTGACTACTTTCACAGGATTACCCCAATTGTTTATATCATTACTTACCTCTATGCGGTAGTCTCTGGCTTTCGCATACTCCCAATAGATCTTAATACTTGATAAATTGTAAATAGCACCAAGGTCTACATAAATCCACTGAGGATCTGAAAACTGACTGGACCATCTTGTATTCATGATACCATCCACTGCATAAGGAGCTGCAAATGCACCATTTTCAATTGATGAAACATAAACAGGTTTTTGTAATGCCAGGTTAACATTTCCGACAACATTTTCCACTGTTATTGTAACAGGAGTTGAAACAGCAAAGTCTCCATCGTCATCAATAGCTTTAGCCGTAATGGTATAAGTCCCTGCAACTACATCCGACCAGGTAATTGAATAAGGACTGCTGGCATCTTCGCCTATCTTTTGTGTACCATTATAAAACTCAACTAAAACAACAGATCCATCTGAATCAGTAGCAGTAGCATTAATAGTAATAGTTGCCGGTGCCGTATGCACTGTATTGTTAGCAGGCGAAGTAATGCTCACTATTGGTACCTGATTCTCAACAACAGCTTCAACAACCACTGTTACAGGAGCCGAAATAGTAACTCCCGACTGGTTATCTGTAGCTCTGGCTGTGATAGTATAAGTACCTGCTGCTACCCCAGACCAGGTTATAGAATATGGACTGCTGGCATCTTCTCCTATCTTTTGTGTGCCGTTATAAAACTCAACTAAAGCAACAGAACCATCTGAATCTTCGGCTGTAGCATTAATAGTAATAGTTGCCGGAGCTGTTAACACTGTATTGTTAGCAGGTGAAGTAATGCCCACTGTTGGCAATTGATTCGTTCCGGCAGCAGTACCATATACTTCTAACTCATAAATGGAATATCCATAAACTGTTGTCCTTGTTGTTCCATAGATACGAACATATCTACCGGTAGCAGAAACTGCCCAATCATTTTCCGAAGCATTGTTTCCTGTAACCACTTTCACAGGGGTACCCCAATTATTGATATCATTCGATACTTCTATTTGATAATTACTGGCTTTAGCAGCTTCCCAATATATCTTAACTCTATTAATATCATAAACTGCTCCTAAATCTACATATATCCATTGCGGGTCAGAAAACTGGCTGGACCATCTTGTATTCATAATGCCATCATTGGCCCCGTTTACAGGAGTTCCACCATTTTCAATGGAAGAAGCAAAAATTGGCTTTTGCAAGGCAAGGTTTTCATTCACCTGGCCACTTTCGACTACTACCGTTATAGCAGCAGAGGTAGAAGTTGCATTTTTATTATCGGTGGCTATCGCAGTTATAGTATAAGTACCTGCAGCAATACCAGACCAGGTAATGGTATACGGACTTGTCAATGACTCGCCTATGCTTTGACTTCCGTTAAAGTATTCTACTTTAACAATGCTTCCATCGGAATCACTTGCATTGGCACTGAATGTAATATTGGCAAGTGCCGTAAATATCGAATTATTAACCGGTGAAGTAATAGTTACAGTTGGCAACTGATTTTCTGCTTCATTGCCTACCACAATGATAACCGGCGATGAAGTAGTTACAGCGTTTTGATTATCTATAGCTTTTGCGGTTATAGTATAAGTAGCAGGGCCAACATTAGTCCAGTTAAAGGTATATGGACTGGATGTAGCCTCTCCTAATAACTGATTGCCATTATAAAATTCAACCTTAGCAATACTTCCATCCGGATCGGATGCAGTAGCTGTAAGTGTTATATTTGCAGGCGCCGTAAACGTAGCATTGTTGACAGGAGCTGTTAAAGCTACGGATGGACTGATATTTCCGGTACCTGAAGCAGCACCGTAAACTTCGAGTTCAAATATGGAATATCCATATATGGTAGTTCTGGAAGTACCGTATATTCGCACGTATCTTCCTGTGCCTGCTACTTCCCAATCATTTAAATCCTGATTATTTCCAACTACTGTTTTTACAGGTGTACCCCAGTTATTGATATCATTTGAAATTTCAATACGATAATCCCGAGCCTTCGCATTTTCCCAATGAACAACTACCCTGTTAATACTGTATACAGCTCCAAGATCGACATAAATCCATTGAGGGTCTACATTATGAATACTTTCCCAACGTGAGTTAGGTAATCCATCCACAGCAGCACCGGCAGTGTTGCCCCCAAGTTCAGTAGAAGCAAATACCGGCTTTTGCAGAGCCAGGTTCTTTTTATCATCAAAAGCGCCAAAATAATTTGCTTTAAAGGTAGTATTCACCGATGGGATTCGAATTTCCTGAGTAGCAGGCCCACCATGATCCCAGGAAGTAAATGTAAATACAGAATCTCCAAAAGTTTGAGGTGTAACTGCCACAGTTGTTATCAATGCATTAACCACCATAGTTTTGGTATAAGGTGTAACTGAACTGGAACCCAATGCTACTTCCAGTCCCGGCCGTGTACTTTCTATGGTTATATCTACCTTATTAGGGTAAATATCTACAGAGTCTCTTCCTATTCTTCCTTTCGAATCCCTTACAATCAAATGCAGCCTTAACCAGATGTTATGTGAAGTTTCTCCTCCATTATCAGCTATAAATGATCCGGAAGTTACTCCATCCGGTGCTCCGGGGCCCGGGTGGAAATGCCCACAGGTTGGACAATCCACATGCCATAAATCTACTTCCCATTCAAAAGCTGACGGAGGTAATGTGCCATCTTCTTCGTCCGTTGCAATACCAGAGTACTGAATAACATCACCAACACTCCATTTAGTAGTAGTAAGTGGTGTTAAAATCTTGGCAACAGGAGCTGCGTTATAAGGCTCTACGGTTAATGTTGCTGCATTACTTGTAACAGACCCATATTCATTAGTTACTACTACTCTGTAATTACCGGCATCCGCTAAAGAAACAGAAGGTATCGTATAGCTGATAGCGTTTGCCCCCGGAATGTTTACTCCGTTTTTCTGCCACTGATAAGTAAAAGGAGCGGTTCCGTTTACCGTTACTGAAAAAGTAACCGGATCTCTTTCTATGACGGTCTGATTCAAAGGCTGGTTAACAATTGCCGGAATAGTTGTAAGTGTGTACTCCAACACCCATAAATTACCATTTCCGCCAAATTCACTATAGTATAAGTTTCCATCAATTCCGGTGCTCAAACCTAAAATTCTTGAAAATCCGGATGGGAACAATTCCTGCCAGCCTGCTTCAGGATTTGCCAAATCAACACTTCTTAACCATCCTGTAC
>DATCKK010000049.1:0-5431 GCA_036562325.1 Cytophagaceae bacterium
CAAAAGTGATATTTTCCCAATTCTGGATGTTACCTTTTTAACTATTTCAGAATAAATCAAAAAAAAATATATTTAATCCCTGATTAAATATAATTAATAAATTTACCAGTTCGTTGTGACTGTAAATTTTTTATATGAAAAAAACTAGTTTCTTAATCTTAGTGCTAATTTTAGCCTATTCCGGAGTTTTTGGGCAAGCTACAGCCCCAAAGTATTCCAATGAATTTTTAGCATTGGGAGTAGGTGCCCGGGCTTTTGGTATGTCTAATGTCCAGGCCGCTATTGCTAATGATGTCACGGCTGGTTATTGGAACCCTGCGGGGATACTGGGGTTAAAGTCAAAATATGAGATAGCACTGATGCACTCAGAATATTTTGCAGGAATTGCCAAATATGATTATGCCGGTTTTGCAACCCGGATCGATTCTAACAGTGTTATAGCCCTTACCGGAATAAGGTTTGGAGTAGACGATATTCCTGATACCCGGTATTTGTACGATGCCAATGGAGCAATTAATTATAATAATATCAGGTACTTTTCTGCTGCAGACTATGCTTTCCTATTATCCTACGCCCGTAAAAGCAATTTAATTAAAGGGTTAAATTTTGGCGCAAACTTCAAAGTGATTCATAGGGTAGTGGGAAGTTTTGCCAATGCATGGGGATTTGGGCTTGATGCGGGGGCACAGTACCAGGTTAAAGGATGGCAATTGGGAGTTATGGCGAAGGATATTACCGGTACTTTTAATGCATGGACACATAATACTTCACTTGTTCGTGATGTTTATGCCCAAACAGGCAATACAATTCCTGAAAACAGTATAGAAGTAACCTTGCCCAAATTGATACTTGGAGCCGGGAGATATATTAAAGTACACAAGAAAGTAGGAATATTGGCAGCTGCTGATTTGGATTTGACATTTGACGGAAAACGGAATGTATTAATAAAATCTGATTTGGCGTCCATTGACCCCAAGGTAGGTATTGAAGCCGATTACCAGAATCTGGTATTTCTTCGCTTAGGAGTAGGTAATTTTCAGCAGATTAAAGAGTTTGATAATGGTACTTCTACCAGTTTTCAACCTAATTTTGGCGTAGGCGTAAAGATAAAGAGAATTAGCATAGATTATGCTTTGACCGATATTGGAAATGCATCTGAAGCCTTATATTCCAATGTCTTTTCCTTAAAATTAGCCCTGGACTAGTATGAAAAAGTACTACTCATTTTGTTTGTTATTGATACTGAAGCTATTATTGGTTTCGGCGACTTATGCACAATATGGAAACGAATGGATAGTACCAGGTCAGAGTTATTATAAAATACCAATTGCAACAGATGGTATTTATGCAATTACCTACCATGATCTTCAATCAGCCGGCATTTTTGGAGTTGATCCCAGGAAATTTCAGTTATTCCATAGGGGAGTAGAACAGGCTATATGGGTTAAAGGAGAAAACGACGGAGTTTTTTCCGATGGAGATTCGATTATTTTTTATGGAAAGGGAAATGATGGGACATTGGACTCCATGTTGTACCTTACTCCTGATCTCCAACCTCACAAATATTATAATACATACTCCGATACTACCGCATATTTTCTTACATGGTCTTCTGGCAATGGCAAACGGATGAATTTGATTTCAGGTTCTGCTAATTCACCGGCTCCATATCATTGGGAGGAAAAGTTATATGTATACTCTGATGATTACTCCAAAGGCCAGTTTTATGGAGAAGCTTGTATGGCAGAAGGAGATATCGGAGAGGGGTGGTGTAGTTCAATGATTTATACAAACGGAACAAATCCAGCCTATTTCGAACAAATAGTTCCCATAAATAATCTGGCTACTACCGGGCCTGCAGCAGCACTGGAGATATTGCTTATTGGTAGAAATAATAATACCAGCCATACGGTGCAAATATTATTAGGGAACGACATAAATAATCCGGATACTGTTTATAATGTACCTGTTTTTAGTAATCAGAACCTTAGAAAATTAAACCTTTCAGTTCCGCTAAAGTATCTGCTTTCTCCCAATTTAAAAGTCAATATAAAAGTAGTAAATAGGGAAATTAACGGAGTAAAGATCGCAGATGGCGTTTCAGCGGGATACATAAAGCTAAAATATCCTCAGTTGACCAATCTGGAATTTAGTTCTTCAAAGAAATTTCATTTAGCAAACCCTTCTGCTTCTTCCACTTTAGAAATAATTAATTCGTCTTCATCCTCTATTGTATTTGATATTTCTAATACCAATTCAATATCAATAGTTAATGCATCTTTAACCGGGTCAACATTGACGACTCACTTACCCGCTAATACTACTGCTATATTAGTCGCTAATCATTTAGCATTTAAACCGATCAACTCTATTTTTAGAGCAGATTTGTCGAGGTATAGTCATAGTGATAATGCAAATTATATAATTATAACCAATAAAAAATTAATGGCTTCGGCTATTGAATATGCTGCATACCGTGCAGGATCCGGCGGAGGGAGTTATGATACCCTAGTGGCAGATGTAGAAAAGCTATTTAATGTTTATACATATGGGGAAAGAACTCCGCTTGCCATCAGGAGGTTTTGCAAAGATTTAATAGATCATGGTGTCCCGGAATATTTACTTATTATAGGAAAAGGTTTGTTAGTTAACTATTCAGGAAACACTGATGTTGGCAGTGTATTTTATAGAAAAAATCCCCAGGCTTTTATTAATAATACAAAAGATATTCCTTTAGAAGACCTGGTGCCAACTGCCGGTATTCCGGGTTCTGATTTATTGTTTTCCATGGGATTGGGTGGAAAACCCAGATATGTTGCAGCACTGGCAACCGGAAGAATTCCTGCCAAAAACGATAGTGAAGTAAGAGCTTACCTTAATAAGGTGAAAGAACATGAAAGTTTGCCATCTAATTTACTATGGAGAAAGCATGCTTTACATCTCAGTGGTGGCGGTAATGTGAATGAGTTAGCCCGGTTCAAAGGCTATATGAATTACTTCAAAACAATAGTAGAGGATACCATCTTTGGAGGAAAGGTTGTCAGGACATTAAGTAAAAATTTGGGGGCCGGGCCAATAGATGAAAGATTAAAGTATAGTGTTGCAGATGAAATGAATAAGGGATTGTCTTATATAACATTTTTCGGACACTCTTCTGCCAATGTGATTGACGTTGATATAGGAAACGTATCTAATCCATTGTATGGATATAACAATAAAGGAAAGTATCCACTGTTGTTTGTAAATGGTTGTGCATCTGCTAACGTGTTTGCGAAAACATCTTTTGCTGAGGACTGGATTGTAACGGCAGATAAAGGAGCTATTCTGGTAATTGGACATTCTGATATTGGATATGAGAACGAGCTTTATTATTATACCAATACCTTCTATAAGCATACTTTCAAATTAAGGAAAAATGCAGGCAAATCTGTAGGTATGGTTCAAAAGGAAGTGATTAAGGAATTAGATTCACTGACTGGAAGCCATACCGCTGGTATAAGGGCTACCAACCTTGAGCAAATGACATTACAAGGGGATCCGGCAGTAATAGTGTATTCACCGGAAAAAACGGATTATGCGATTGGGAAGGAAAGTATATTTATAAAATCATTGGATGGGAACCCGGTAACAGCAGTATCTGATTCTTTTGCTGTAGGTGTTATAGTGACCAATTATGGAATTACTGCTCCAGATTCTATAGCCGTAAATTTGGTAAGGACCTTTGGTGATAAAGAAGTTTCAGAAACTGTAATGTATAAGCCGATTAGTTATCTGGATACCTTGTATATTATAGTAAAGTCAAAAGACCCTGCTACTTATGGTGTAAATAAATTCAGCATTAAGGTGGATTATTATGACACTATTCCTGAGTTTAACGAAATGAATAATACTGCAGATTTGGAGTACTTTATGCCTTTATCAGGTGTTACGTGTCTTTATCCCAAAGAGTTTAGTGTTGTAAGTTCTCAACCAGTTCAGTTTATTGCTCAGTCCACGGACTTGTTCATAGAAGAAAAAGATTATTGGATTGAGCTGGATACCTCGTATTTTTTTAATAGCCCGTTTAAGAAAACAGCAACCATTCATTCCGGATCATTGATTAAATGGACAAGTACATTACTTCCGGATATAGCTGCTAATGATAGTATTGTTTACTATTGGAGAGTAAGATTTAAAGATATTCCGTTAGGAGAAGATACTCTTTGGGGGACGAGTTCATTTATATACATAAAAAATAGCCCTGAGGGCTGGTCTCAATCGGAATTTTGGCAATTTAAAAAAGACCATAAGGAAAATATATTAGACTCAGATCCATCAAAAACATTTGACTTCGCCGGAGTCACCACCAAGGTACACATTAAAACACATGGTGATTCAATACCAAACTTTGGTTATTTAAATATGGAAGTCTCGTTAAACGAAGGAGTAGTTGTAGTATTTCCGGGATTTGGTTTTTGTGGTAATAATGGATTATTGGCAATGACCTTTGACAAAAATACAGTTCAACCCTATTTACCAATCCCTACTCCGGATTGTGGAAGAGCTGATAAGAGGTTTTTGAATACTTTTTCTGGTTTACTTTACTCATCCGTTCAAAATGATATGCACAGGTATTTGCAAGCTGTAAAGGAAGGAGACTATGTTTTATTGGTTTCCGTTGGAAATGCATATTATAGTGCATGGAAAAATACTTCATTAGGAGATTCTATTAGAAAGTATTTGTCTCCTCAGCTTTTGGGTAGTATAAACGACCAGGAACCATATATTATCCTTGCGAAAAAAGGAGCTGGGGCACCAATTGTAGAAATGCATTCGCCTTATACTTCTGCTAGCCTTACACTTGACCATGTACTCACAGGAAAATTTAATAATGGGTATATAACATCTACATTGATCGGGCCTTCGCAGCATTGGGGTAAATTTTATCGAACAGTTGATATGAAAGCCAATGATGTTTATAATATTCAAATACAAGGAATTGATCTGAATGGAAATACCAATATTATAAATATACCTCAAACAGACAGCTTAGATCTTTATAATTATGTAGATGCATCCGTTTATCCATACATTAAACTTAGGGCTTCTTTATACGATTCATCTGCTTCATTAGACCCTCCACAACTTAAGAAATGGCAAGTGATATATAATGGAGTGCCTGAAGGGACAATGAATCCTGCTTTGGCAGGGTTGGATCAATACAAGGTGAGCACCAGATATGAGGGCGATAGCATTACAATCAGGTATGTATTTGAAAATATTTCATTACTGGATTTCCCGGATACGGTAAAAGTTAAATTCAGCATAAAGAATGAATCAGGAATAAACAGAGATACTTTAGTAACACTTGGGGTATTAAAAAAAGATGGTTCTTTTTCATTTAACTATACCTTTAGTACTAAAGGGTTAGCAGGCAACAATACGCTCCAGG
>DATCKK010000062.1:0-11456 GCA_036562325.1 Cytophagaceae bacterium
TATAAGTTGAATTTGTGTTAATAACTTGCACAAAAACAGTTGTTTGTAAAAATATATACTTATAAATAACAACAAAAATGACGAAGATCAGCGAAGAAATATAAAAAGAACTGCTAAAAAATGCATACCTTTGCATCCTAATTAAAAATATCACTGTTTTTAATTACATTTTATTCATTAACACTTAGTTTGAAGCTAAGCAATTGTTAGAACTTATGGAACAAGAAAACAAGTATAGTATACTTTTATACTATTGCTACACCCACATTGAAGATCCTGAAAAATTCAGGGAAGAACATCATCTGTTTTGTTTGAATCTTGGCCTTCTGGGACGCATTATCATTGCGAAGGAAGGGTTGAATGGTACCGTATCCGGCCTGAAAGAGAATTGCCAGATTTATATGGATACCATCAAAGCTGACCCGCGTTTTGCTTCGATTGATTTTAAAGTGGAAGAATCTCCCAAACATGGATTCCAGAAGCTGCATGTCAGGGTTAAACCTGAAATTGTACACTCCGGGCTCACTTATATCGATCCCACTAAAAAAACAGGTAAACATTTAGAACCTAAAGAATTTAAAAAGCTTAAGGATCAGGAAGATGTTGTTGTTCTGGATGTGAGGTCGAACTATGAGCACAAGCTGGGGCGCTTTAAAAACGCCATTACACTGGATATTGAAAACTTCAGGGATTTTCCTAAAAAGATAAAGGAACTGGAGAAGTTTAAAGATAAAAAGATATTAACCTATTGCACCGGAGGTATCAAATGCGAAAAAGCAAGCGCATTTCTTTTGGAGCAGGGTTTTAAAGATGTATACCAGTTACATGGCGGTATTATAAAATACGCCATGGAGGCCGACGGCGAAGATTTTGAAGGGAAATGCTATGTTTTTGATAATAGGGTAGCGGTCGATGTCAATAAAGTTAATCCTAAAGTAATATCTCACTGTTATTGCTGCGGAGTAGAGTCTGACCGTATGGTGAATTGTGCAAACCCTGTTTGTAACCTTCATGTACCTATTTGTGAAAACTGCGGTTGGGAAATGGAAGGGGCCTGTTCGGAAGAATGCAAAAACCATCCTGAAAAGCGCCCTTATGATGGTACCGGATACTATCAGAAGGTGATGAACGGATACAATCCTTTGAAAGGACTTAAACGATAGCAATTAGTCAAATACAAATACAAAAAATCTCAAATAAAGCTCGAATGTTCATTGTAAAAATAGATCGGGCTGCGTTTGAGATTTTTATTTTTGGTATTTATGGGGTATGGGTTATTTGTCATTTTAGATTTATTAAGGCTAGATTGATAAATAACTTTGCAGGTATTCATATAGTAGATTTTAAGTGTCCCCTTACACCTGCCAGTGAAAATATTTAGCCATAACATCCATTAATTTCTGCTCCGTTAAGGGTTTATTGATATAGCCGGAAACTCCTGAGTTATTAAGCCGCTCGGTGTCATTGGGATTTGTTGAAGTAGTTAACATTACTATTACTACGCTGTTTTTATTGGGGATATGAATCTTTTCATAAGCCTGAAGAAATTCAAACCCATCCATTACCGGCATGTTTATATCCAGTAAAATTAATTCTGGACAAGGTTGGCCCTGTTCTACTCTTCCGGTGATGAATTTAATTGCTTCCTCTCCATTCAATACTATTTTGGTCTCATGAGCAATATTTAATTTTTTGAGTAGCCTTTCATTGATAAAATTATTGATACTATCGTCATCTACCAGTAGAGCGCAGTTTAATTTATCCATAAAAATTCAGTTTTGTAAATTCATTAGTTAGTCCCTGAACTAAACTCTAAAAGGGCTTTTCTTGTTTATTAAACTATTCTTCTTGTCGGGTCGTGAGGGGCTTTTCCAATTCCCGGCTGAAACAACAGAATGATTGCCGGGAATACAATTTTCCATTTTAAAGTTTGAAAATCTGCCGGTTATTCTGTTTTTATTGAAAATGCGAATAGGTTTAAGGTTTTTCATTAGAAATTTTAATCAAAGTGACTCATAAATGGCTGGAATAAGCTAGTGAGAGGGAAGTTTTTTAAAAAGTGCTATTTTTTAGATAATTCAATATTTTTTTATCCGCATTTATGAATGTAACTTTGAGTCCTCATAGCGAAATATGGTAATTTTTCTGATATTTCTGGTATTTATATTGGCCTATGCGCTGTTTGCGGTATATGCAGAGAGAAAGGTGGCGGCATTTATGCAGGATAGGTATGGCCCTATGGAAGTAGGCCATTATGGGCTTGCACAGACTATTGCCGACATACTAAAGCTTTTCATAAAAGAAGATATCGTACCGGCCAAAGCCGACAAGCCATTGTTTAAAATGGCTCCCGTTATCATTTTTACATCCGTGTTTGCCGGTTTCGCGGCACTACCTATAGGGCCGGATATTATCGGTTCGGGCATCAATCTTGGCGTGTTTTACCTGATGACCATTATTTCTCTGGATGTAATTGGGTTATTGATGGCAGGCTGGGGTTCCAACAACAAATACTCGCTCTATGGCGCCTTAAGAGGTGTGGCTCAGGTATTGTCTTATGAAGTACCTCTTAGTTTGTGCATCCTTGCTGTAGTGATGGTTTCTCAAACCCTTGACCTTACTAAAATAGGCCTGCAACAGGGTATTTACCTGCAATCACTGGCTGAGTATGCCGATTGGGAAAATTATTTATTTGGTATAAAGGCACTTGGTATAAATATTACCGAAGCGGGAGGTTTTTTAACCTGGAACATCTTCCGTATGCCTTTGTTTATGATAAGCTTTGTTATTTTCTTTATTGCTTCCCTCGCAGAGTGCAATAGAGCTCCGTTTGATATACCCGAGGCGGAGTCAGAGCTGGTAGCCGGTTTTCATACCGAATATTCAGGATTCCGGTTTGCTATATTATTCCTGGGAGAATATGCATTGATGCTGCTGGTAGCCTTTCTGGGGGTAATTCTTTTTCTGGGAAGCTGGAATACGCCTTTCCCGAATATAGGGCCGGTAAAACTGGCGGAATGGACAAGCGGAGCACCTGGTACCATTGCAGGCACGGCCTGGGGAACTTTCTGGTTACTTTTCAAAGTAGCCTGCTGGATATTAATTCAAATGGCCGCACGATGGACTTATCCAAGGTTGCGAATTGACCAGTTGTTATATCTTTCATGGAAAGTACTTACTCCTGCAGCATTAATTATTGTGTTTATTGCCGGAGTTTGGAGATTACTAATGATTTAAAAGAACAGGTTCGGAATTTTGATTGTTGACAATCGAATCAACCTGAAGGAATATTAATGGCTAAAGGAGCAAATAATACCTATTTTGGAGATATACTGGAAGGCATTACTTCTTTATGGGAAGGGTTGAAAGTTACCTTCCGCCACTTTATAGATGCACGGAAAAAAAGGCCGGCCATAGGGGTGGAGGATGCTTCTTATTTTAATTACGATGTAGGAGTTGTTACCACCGAGTACCCTAAAGAAGCGATACCAGTTCCGGACAATGGCAGGTATCGATTGCATAATGAAATAGATGATTGTATCGTCTGTGACCTTTGTGCAAAGATCTGCCCGGTAAACTGTATTGAAATTGAGGCGGTCAAGTCAACCGAAGAAATAGGTAAAACTTCGGATGGAACGACCAAAAGACTTTACGCCGCTAAGTTTGATATTGATATGGCTAAGTGTTGCTACTGCGGGCTATGTACCACAGTATGTCCGACGGAATGCCTTACCATGACCAAAACTTATGATTACAGTGAATATGATATCAGTAATATGATCTATCATTTCACGAATCTGACTCCTGAGGAAGCAGAAGAACGAAAGAAACTATATGAAGAAAGCATAAGGTTGAAGGAGTTGGAGAGGGAGAAGCAGAAAGCAGCGAAAGCCGCAGCCACAGAGGCATCCACAGAAGAGGCCAAAGCAGAAGGAGAGAAGAAAGAAGTAAAGAAAGCACCATTTAAGCCGGTTATTAAGGCGCCTTCCCAACCGTCAGCTACTACTGAAGAATCAAAAACAGAAGCTTCTGCCGGTGCGGTTAAAAAGCCGGTAATTAAACCGGTTATAAAATCGAAAACTCAGGCAGCAGAAGGGGAGGATAAAAAGGAAGAGGCCGAAGAAAGTAAACCAGCTGCTAAGCCTAAACCTGTAATCAAGCCGGTGATAAAGCCAAGGACTGTAACTAATGAAACAAGCGAGCCTGATAGTAAAAGCCAGGAAGTTACGCCTAAGCCCAAGCCAATTATAAAACCGGTGATAAAGGCTAAAAAAGAAGAAAATACGGAAGAAGGAAGTAAGGAAAAAAGCGAAGATGCTTCGGCGGAGCAGCCAAAACCCAAACCGGTTATTAAACCTGTTATCAAACCACGTATCCCTAAGAAGGACAGCGAATAAGTCGAATGGAGTTAGTAAAAATAGCTTTTTATTTTTTTGCAGCACTCACTGTAGTGTCAGCGTTCTTTATATTATATACCAGGCATGTATTGCATGCTGCTTTTAGTTTATTAGCGACCTTTTTGGGAGTAGCAGGATTGTATGTATTAGCAGGGGCTGATTATCTTGCACTTACACAGATAGTGGTATATGTAGGAGGTGTCCTGGTGCTGATCATATTTGGTATCATGCTAAGTAAAAAGATAGTAGGAGAAGCCAATGAAGCCTCCGGTAGCAGAAATCTCTTTACGGCGGGTGTATTGTTTATAGCACTTCTGCTCATATTTTTTTATCTGTACAAAAACTCCGGCATATTAGAATCTCCGTGGATAATGGAAGCCGCCCAGTCAGACGAAGTAATTAAAAGTTCTACCGTATCTGCTATTGGGAAAAATCTGATGACTAATTATATCCTTCCGTTTGAGCTGGCCGCTGTCATTTTATTAGTCGCTTTGATAGGTGCTGCCTTTATTGCGGGAAGAGTTATGAGAAATACAGATAAAAGCTAATGAACCTGTCTTATAAATATATTTTTTATAACTTTGGCATATAATTACCATTCATGATTGAACTGAAAGAATACCTGTTAATTTCAGCCATATTATTCATCATCGGTTTGATGATCATCATAACGAAGAGGAATAGTATTTTCATTTTGATAGGTATTGAATTAATACTTAATGCAGCCAATCTGAATTTTGTAGCCTTCAGCAAATATGATCCTGTACAGTTGCAGGGGCAGGTATTTTCCCTGTTCATAATCATAATTGCCGCGGCCGAAGCTGCTGTAGGTTTAGCGATCATATTAAAAGTTTATAGCTATTTCCGCACAGCGAATGTAGATGAAATTGATGATTTAAAAGGATAAAAAAGTGCTTGCTTCCCATTTAGTAAAGATGTTACCATTCGATACTGTCACTGCCCTGGCACTTGGCATACTGACATTACCGTTGCTTTCATTTTTTATCCTGTTCTTTTACGGCAAGAAAATATTTCATAAAGGCGACTGGTTTGGTACCGCCATCATAGGTATATGTTTTTTATTGTCCATAGCCGTATTTGTTCTCCATCAGCAGTCCGGCCTGGAGTCAATTATAGCCAGAGTGCCCTGGTTTAGCCTGGGTAAGGCAAAGTTTACCGTGAGCGTATCTGTTACTTCCATAGCTGCCATTATGCTCATAGTAGTAACCTTCATTTCTTTCCTGGTACACATGTATTCCATAGAATACATGAAAGGTAAATTGAACTATGAGCGTTACTTCCCCTATCTGGGGCTATTTACCTTTGCGATGATTGGGATCGTGCTTTCCGATAATATCCTGATCACTTTTATGTTTTGGGAGCTGGTGGGGCTTTCGTCTTACCTGCTTATTGGTTTCTGGTTCGAAAAAGACTCTGCGGTAAAGGCAAGTAAGAAAGCTTTTTTAGTCAATCGGATAGGAGATGTAGGCTTTCTTATTGGTATATTATTTTTATATTCCCGCTTTGGCACTTTTGAGTTAAATGCCATTTATGAAGTAGTAAAGACATTTGATGCAGAAGATAAAAGCTATCTGTTTTTTACCATTGCCGGGTTGGGTATCTTTATGGGGTGTGTGGGTAAGTCGGCACAGTTTCCTTTACAAATCTGGTTGCCCGATGCGATGGAAGGCCCTACGCCGGTTTCGGCGCTGATTCATGCTGCTACCATGGTGGCTGCCGGAGTATATCTGTTGGCTAAAACTTATTTTCTCTTTAATGAAGACACACTACTGATTATTGCTGTTATTGGGGCTGTTACTACTTTGGCCGGAGCGCTGCCCGCTATGGTTCAGCATGATATAAAGAAAGTGTTGGCCTTTTCTACTATTTCCCAGTTAGGGTATATGGTAATGGCCATGGGAGTTAAAGCCTATGAAGCTGCTTTATTTCACCTTGTTACACACGCGTTCTTCAAAGCCTGTTTATTCCTGTCAGTGGGGGCAGTGATTCATGCCATGCACCACATTAAGCACGATCTTTTTCTCAAAGGTAATTACCTGAACTTTGATTCACAGGATATGCGAATTATGGGAGGGTTTAAAAAGATAATGCCCGTAACGTTTGCTGCCTACTTCATTTCTTCCATGGCATTGGTGGGAGTACCTTTGTTCTCCGGCTTCCTTTCCAAAGATGCCATCTTATTAGCTACCTGGGACTGGGCTTCTGCTAATGTTAGCAAGAATGGAAGCATTACCTATTACCTGATTCCTGCTACTGCCTTTGTTACTGTTTTCATTACGGCCTTTTACATATTCCGTCAAATGTACCTCGTCTTTTTTACCGATTTCAGACTGGCTGACTTTTATAAAGAAGCCAATGAAGTGTTTGGCCGTATGCACGAAGTACCCTGGTTGATGAGATTTCCTCTGATCGTATTGTCCGTATGTTCTCTTGGATTTGCATTTTCCATAAACCCTTTTTCCGTTAACGCAAGCTGGTTTGTTCACTTAGTGAAAAGCCCGATTCCGGGTATTTCTCCGGAAGGTTTGCATGGAGCATGGGTGCCTGTACTGTCCATTGTAATGGCTGCTATAGGTTTATTTATGGGGTACAGAGTATATAAAGAAGTAGCAGAAAATAACTTCAAAGCAATGAGGAGGACACTCCTTGCTTCTGAAAATGTATATCTTTTCTTCAAGAATAATTTCTTCCTGGATAAGTTGTATAAAACCATTATCATTAAGCCTGGGATAGCAGTTGCTGCTGTTACTTCCAGAACCGACAGTAAGCTGGTAGACGGCTTTATCCATTTTATATCGGTCAGTACGGTGGTGTTTGCCCACATCGTTGCATGGGTAGATAAATATGTAGTAGACGGATTGGTGAATCTCGTGGCAATTGTAGCTCAGGCAACCGGGAAGGTAACTGCTTCCATACAAAAAGGTAAAATTCAAAGCTATTTTATATTTACACTTATCGCTGTAATATTGCTTGTACTATTTCTTTATGGTTTGCTCAACTGAGATAAATCATTGGGATGTTAAAAATGATATGAATTAAATGATGCCCTATCTTTTATCGCTGATTGTTTTTCTGCCGGTGCCGGCAATACTGCTTTTGCTGTTAATACCGCAGGCGAAACGAAGCTGGTATAAATATGTTACCGCAGTTACTACTTTTTTCCAGATGGTATTCTCTGTGATCCTTTATCTTCAGTTTGAAGGAGTAGCAGGTGCAGCAGAAGGAGCAGTCACACATTTGCAGTTATTGGAAGTTGCGGACTGGATCAATCTTAAGTTAGGAAGTTGGGGTAATTTGAGTATAGAATATTTTCTGGGGGTAGATGGGTTGAATATTGCCATGATATTGCTTAGTGGTATCATTTTATTTATAGGGGCTATATCTTCCTTCAGAATAGACAAGAATCACCGGGCTTATCATAGTCTCTATCTGTTATTATCTACGACTATATTCGGTTGTTTCCTTTCACTGGATCTTTTTCTGTTTTTTATCTTCTTTGAGTTTATGCTTCTTCCCATGTACTTTCTTATAGGTATTTGGGGTGGGCCAAGGAGAGAGTATGCATCCATTAAGTTCTTTATTTATACACTCTTTGGTTCTGTTTTTATACTCTTAGTAATTATTGGTTTATACTTCTCGGTAATTGATCCGGTGAAAACAGCCGTGAACATTGGGCTGTCGGATGCTCAGGAAAAAGTAACGGCCGATATGGTTTTGGAGGTACAGCAAAGACTTGGGGTAGGAGAACTGGATGATGTTTATCTGGTTCATACCTTCAACCTGACTTATATGACAGATGTGAATAACTACCTTCCCGGTTCTGTTTTCCACTATGCAGCAGGATGGACTTTATTTGGGGTTGATGCGAGATTAATAGCTTTCCTGGCGTTGTTTATAGGATTTGCCATAAAGCTACCTGTAGTACCTTTCCACACCTGGTTGCCGGATGCTCACGTAGAAGCACCAACTCCGGTATCGGTAATTCTTGCAGGTGTATTGCTTAAAATAGGGGGGTATGGATTAATGCGAATTGCTTATCCGGTTTTCCCGGAAGGGGGAGTTTATTTTTCATACCTTATTGGGTTATTAGGGGTGGTATCTATTATCTACGGGGCTTTCAATGCCTTGGCCATGAAAGACCTGAAGAAGATGATTGCTTACTCATCCGTATCGCACATGGGGTTTGTATTGCTTGGGCTGGCTTCATTAACGGTAGAAGGAGTGAATGGAAGTATTTATCAAATGTTCAGTCACGGGCTTCTATCGGGGCTGTTGTTCCTTATTGCCGGAGTATTGTATGATCGTACGCACGACAGGATTATTGAAAACTATCGGGGGCTTGCTTCTAAAATGCCAGTGTATGTTACCGTAACTACGGTAGCTTTTTTCGCTTCTTTCGGATTGCCCGGATTTTCAGGTTTTATAGCGGAAATGTTGGTTCTGTTGGGAGCCTTTAATGCTACTTCCATTAATGAGCTGCTTCCTCGCTGGATGGCTATAGCGGCTACTATTGGTATTTTGCTTGGGGCAGTTTATTTCCTGTGGACATTGCAGAAAATGTTTTTCGGAAGGTTCTGGGTGAAGCCGGGGGTGGAATGGGAAGAAGGTTTAATGGATCTGACTGCAAGAGAAAAAAGCATGATGTTACCTTTGGCCATTTTAGCTATAACTTTCGGATTATTCCCTTCTCTTTTATTAGACAAGATTGCTTTTGATATGAGTAGTTATGTGGAGGCGATCATTAATTCAGGTAAGGCCAATCTCGCTCTTTTGTTAAAAAATGGATAATCAGTTCGACATACTAACTCAAAAACTGGAAGGAATCCTTGCGGACAGTTTCTGGTTAATGCCGGAAGTGGTCTTGTTGGCAGTACTGATCTTAGTGTTACTGGTTGATCTGATACAGCCCGCTGGTTCCGGAAAAATAAAGGCAGGAATAGCCATTTTGGGAGTTTTGGTGCACACAGCCATGTTGGTCCAGGCTGCATTAACCTATACGGATCCTTTTTTCATCTTTTCAGGATATCTGATGGTGTCTTCTTTGGGGTATTACTTTCAAATACTGGTAGCTTTGACAACGGCGGTTGCGCTTGTATTTTCTGTCTTATCCGGTACCTTTACCAAAGGTGCAGAGAAGGGAGAGTTTTATCTTATAATACTGGGAGAATTGATAGGAATGCAGTTGTTGGTTATGGCTTCTAATCTGTTGATCCTGTACCTGAGCCTGGAGTGTGTTTCTATTAGTTCTTATTTGCTGGCGACTTTTGGTTTCAATAAAAAGAGTAGCGAAGGAGGGTTGAAATATTTTCTGTATGGCGCCTTTTCTTCCGGTATAATGCTGTATGGAATGTCTATCCTGTATGGTATCACCGGAAATCTTAACTTTTCTGACAGTACATTTCTTGCTTCCTTGGGGGCAGCCAATCCTTACCTGGTTTTTGTGGCCATTTTGCTGACCCTGTCCGGAGTGTTATTTAAAATCTCCACCTTTCCATTCCATACCTGGACTCCTGATGTGTATGAAGGTTCTCCAACCCCTGTCGTAGCTTTCTTTTCGGTAGCCCCCAAAGCCGCAGCCTTTGCATTGTTTATCCGGTTTATCTACCCCATATTCGGAGTGTCTATTCCGAAGTTGGATTGGTACTTTGACTGGTCCCTGATTCTGAGTATTCTTGCGATAATAACCCTTACTATTGGAAACTTTGCAGCCTTGAGGCAGACATCCGCTAAAAGGTTATTGGCATACTCATCCATTGCCCATGCCGGATTTGTTTTGATGGCGGTGGTCGCTTTCTCGCCATTGGGGGTAACCAGCGTGCTTTTTTACCTGACTATCTATTTCTTAATGAACTTCGCTGCTTTCTATATAGTTGACATAATTGAATCAAAAATCGGCACAGAGGAGATAGCAAGATTCAATGGAATTGGTTTAAAGTTGCCTTTTTTGGGGGTAATATTGCTTGTTGTAATGATCGCATTGACCGGTTTGCCGCCAACTGCCGGGTTTTATGGAAAGTTATTTGTGTTTTCGGCTGTTTGGGAAGCTTATGAGCTGACAGGGAAAAACATCTTTCTTTGCCTGTTTCTGTTCGGATTGGCTAATACAGTGATTTCGTTGTATTATTATTTAAAGATCCCCTATTTCATGTTTTTTAGAAAATATGAAAATAAGGACTTCCTTACATCTGTTAGCAAAGCACATTATATATTCTTAACTTTAATTTCTATTCCGTTAGTATTCTTATTCTTAAAACCGGACTGGCTAATTAATATAATATCAAACATAAAACTGTAATTGTAAGAAACTCTTTATGAGCGACTCTATAAAGCACGAATGTGGTATTGCCTTGATAAGGTTAAGAAAGCCTTATCAATATTATATAGATAAATACAATACCCCATTATATGGAATAAATAAGCTGTATCTTCTGATGGAAAAACAGCACAATCGGGGGCAGGATGGAGCAGGAGTGGCTACAATAAAAATAGGAGTCGAAGAAGGTAAAAGATACATAAGCAGATACAGGTCGGTAGATAATCAGCCTATTTCGGTTATTTTTAATAAGATCAACAAGAAGTTCAAAAAGGTTTTAAGAGGAAATAAAGAAAAAATCAATGATGCGGAATGGTTAAATGAAAACCTGCCTTTTGTCGGAGATGTTTTTCTGGGCCATTTGCGCTACGGAACGCATGGTAATAATGAGATAGAAAATTGCCATCCATTCTTAAGGCAAAATAACTGGCGAAGCAGAAACCTGGTAGTAGCCGGAAACTTTAACATGACCAATGTGGACGAATTGTTCAATAAATTGGTAGAGTTGGGCCAACATCCTAAGGAAAAGACGGACACAGTTACCGTTTTGGAAAAAATAGGCCACTTTTTGGATGAAGAAAATCAGCTACTTTTTGATAAATACAAAGATAAATACTCCAATCACGAAATTTCAGGAATAATAGAAGATGAACTGGATCTCCAAAGAGTATTGATGAGATCCTGTAAGGATTTTGATGGCGGGTATGCCATGGTAGGAATGACCG
>DATCKK010000070.1:0-6737 GCA_036562325.1 Cytophagaceae bacterium
ATTCTTGAACAGATCAGCCACTATGGCTGCATAAGGAGATTCTTCTTTTTTCTTTTTCATTTTGGGTATCAGTTAAGTTAATAAATTTTCTCTTCTGATACACCCTAATAATCACAAAAACACAAAATTCTTTATACTACCAGCCATTCTCACCTTCCCTATCTTTTCCATTCTCACCCACTAGCCATTATTAATTTATAATAAAGTTAAAACATCAATATCTATATAAAGGTTGCCCTTTAATGGATCAACCTTTTACCTTCAATTTACCCAAGTAATATTTTATCTAAAAAAACACGTGTTGTAACTTATTCTATGAATTAAAAAGAGAACAAATCAAAGAAATCGTTGAAGTTAAAACCGATGCATTTTACACCCACCAACATAACTTCTGAAAAACAGCGAATTGTATGGAATTTAAAAATTAATTATTATATATTGCAGGCCTGATTATTCAGCGTTAAATCAAAAAAAGATTTTAACCAATTAGTAAGAAAATTTAAAAATAAGAATATATTTGAACCCAATTAGTAAACGCATCTGCTAAAAAGTTTAACTAACCCTGATATATAAATGAAAACAATTGCCTATTCAACCAGAAACAAACCTCCTATAATTCACTACTCTGTAACTATTCATGCATAAACGGTAACAAGCATTAGACAATAATATCACTTAATTTGTCTAAGGTAATATTGTCTTGTCCAGGTTGTATACAACAGAATGAGTTAAAATAAAAACCCTGATATACTTATCATTCTTTTGCATCTCCCTTCCGTTTATTTCAGGAGCAAATATTAGCACCAATAATATTTGCATTAATTCATTAGAGTTCCTTCAATGATGGAGGAAAAGCTTTGCTATGTTTAATAGGTAATGAATTTATAATAACAATTATCCCTGATATACTTATGAGTAAATATTGTCAATACTATCCTGAATAACTGACTTCTCAAACAATAGATTTATAGCCATGCTATAATAATGGGACATTCTCAAAGAGATATAACTCTCTTGCATATATGAGATCGAAGACATAGAGCCACTAACAATTAACGGTTTCACTTCTCTCTGCAACAACAAGAGATAATACAACTACTGAGAATAGTTTCATGGTATTGTATTACCCAAACAAAACCCTGATATACTTATGTTTTACTTTAAACACCATTATACCTAACAATTCATAACAACTAACTTCCTGTAGCAGATTCAATGAATACTGCTTTACCTCCATAACTGATATTTTCAGTTATGCGGAATTGTATTGCCCAAATTTTAATTAAAAAACCTAAACCAAATTTTAGCAAATAATAGAATAGAGTATGAAACAAAATCTATGCAAAAGGAAATGGTACGTTTCAGAAAAAAAGCTGAAGTATCTTTCATTCATTTCGCCGCTGCTTATAATGCTATTGCTGGTATCACAACCGGCACTGTCACAGGATGAGCAGGTAATTAAAGGTAAAGTAACTACAGAAGACGGAGAAACCCTTGCAGGTGCTGCTATTGGTATCAAAGGTACGACTATCGGTACTCAATCAGACATTGATGGTAACTTTACATTAAAAGTACCTGATGCTTATAAAGACAGTGTGCTTGTAATTTCCTATTTCGGTTATGAATCACAGGAAGTAAAAATCGGGCCTAACCTCAAAATAAAACTGGTAGAAGAAAACAAAGCATTAAACGAAGTAATAGTGGTAGGTTACGGTGTTCAAAAGAAAAGCGACATTACAGGCTCTATCTCCAAAGTATCAGGAGAAGAGCTAAAAGAATCTCCGGTATTTTCAGGAGCCCAGGCCTTACAGGGAAGAGCATCCGGAGTTAGTGTCGTACAAAACACAGGTTCACCAGGAGCTCCTGTTACAGTAAGAGTAAGAGGGGTAGGAACCGTAGGTAACAGTAATCCACTCTATGTAGTAGATGGTATCCCCCTTGGTGATATCAACTTCTTAAGCGTTAATGATATTGCTTCTATAGAAGTATTAAAAGATGCCTCTGCTGCTGCAATCTATGGAGCAAGAGCAGCCAACGGAGTTGTACTTATTACCACTCATCAGGGTAAAGAAGGGAAAAGAAGAATCAACTTTGACATGTATACCGGGGTTCAGAGCCCATGGAAAAAAATAAATCTGCTAAATGCCAGCCAATGGGCTATGTTGAGAAATGAGGCAAAAGCAGCAGATGGGAAACCTATAGAGTTTAACAACCCTGACTCACTAGGCAAAGGTACCGACTGGCAGGATGCACTATTCAGAAATGCAATGATTGGCAACTACCAACTTTCTGCTTCAGGGGGAAAAGATAAAACTACTTATTATATGAGTGGTAACATCTTCAAACAACAGGGTATTATTCAAAAAAGCGATTATACAAGATATACCTATCGATTAAACTTAAATCATGAGCTTACTTCCAAGTTAAATGTTGGAAATACACTTAACTTAATGAGTGCGACCTTAAATGACATTCTGGAAGCTGATGAATTTAACTCTGTAGTTAATCAGGCACTAACCATTGACCCTGTTACACCTATAAGAAACGCTGATGGCTCTTACGCACAGTCTCAATTTAATAATAAGAAAAACCCATTAGCACTACTAGATACAAGATACTCTAAACTTAAAGGAACATCATTAATCGGAAGTGTTTATGGAGAGTATGAAATCATCAAAGACTTAAAAGTTAAAACAAGCCTTGGTATTGAAAAAGGATTTGCCAGTTTCTATGATTTCATTCCTACCTACGACCTGGCTGTTGATGACAAAAAAGATGTAAGTACCGTTACCAGACAGGAAAATCAAAGCTCTACCACTATCTGGGAAAACACAGTTACCTACTCTAAGACATTTGCAGAAAAACATACAATAACCGGTACCGGATTATTCGGGACACAATACAATCGTTTCGAGTGGTTAACTGCTACCAAATCCAACACGCCTAATAACGACCCAAGTATGCAACACCTGGGAGCAGCTACCAATCCGGATGCATTAGCTGACGGAAGGCCATCAGAATGGGCGTTGGTTTCTTATATGGCAAGAGGTAATTATGAATTTGCCAATAAGTATTTATTCACTGCAACTGTCCGGGTGGACGGCTCTTCCAGATTTGCCAAAGGCAACAGATATGGTACTTTCCCATCATTTGCTGCCGGATGGAAAATTACCGAAGAAGAGTTCATGAAACAATTAAACTGGTTAAGCTTCTTAAAACTAAGAGCAAGCTGGGGAGAATTAGGTAACCAGAACATCCAGGGTGGTAACTATCCATATACAACGACTATTTCTTCAGGACAGAACTATTCCTTTGGAACCATCTCTACCAAACAAAACGGAAGTGCACCAAGAAGTGCCGGTAATAGTGAGATCAAATGGGAAACAGTTCAAATCACCAACATTGGTTTAGACTGGGGATTCCTGAAAGACCGAATAAATGTGACCACGGAATTTTTCGTAAAAAACACGAAAGATATGCTGGTAAGAGTTCCTGTACCAGGCATTGTTGGATTAGAAGAATACCCTTATGTAAATGCAGGTTCTATCAGAAATTCCGGGTTTGAATTATCAGCAGATTATCAAAAATCAGAAGGTATATTTACCTTCACCGCAGGTGGTAACATCACTTTCCTCAAGAATAAAGTAACCAGTCTTGGTAAAGGTGGAGAAGCTATATTTGGCGCGCCATTCAGAAACATTGGTACGGTTACAAGAACCGACATCGGACATACCGTAGGCGAATTTTACGGCTATGTTACCGATGGTATCTTCCAGAATGAAGAAGAAGTAAGAAACAGTGCACAGTCTGATGTTGCCAAGCCTGGTGATATCCGATTTAAAGACCTTAATAACGATGGAGTTATTAATGACAAAGACAGAACATACATCGGAAGTGCCATTCCTAAGTTCATGTATGGAATAAATGGTACTGCCAAGTTCAAAAACTTCGATCTCACAATGTTCTTCCAGGGATCGCATGGAAACAAAATATTTAATGGTAACAGATATTACCTGATGGGCGGTGTACCTTATACCAATATGATTAATGAAATGCTTAACCGATGGACAGGAGAAGGAACAAGCAATGAAATCCCAAGAATGACTGAAGATGATCCAAATCAGAACAGAAGAATTTCCGACTACTATGTAGAAAGCGGTTCTTACTTCCGATTAAAAGTACTTCAAATAGGATATACCTTACCGGAGTCTCTTCTATCCAAAGCACACATTGCTAAAATGAGAATATTCATCGGAGGTCAGAATATCTTTACCATTACAAAATATACAGGTTTAGATCCTGAAATTGGTCTGAATGGTGAAAACTTCCTTGACTTTGGAGTAGACAGAGGTACTTATCCTCAGGCAAGGACATTCCTGACCGGAATTAATTTAACATTTTAATCAAAATTAATTCTTAAACAAATCATTAAAATGAAAAGAAATATAATTCTATCAATACTATTATCCTCTACCCTGCTGTTTACTGCCTGTAAGAAAGATTTTCTCGACAGACAACCTCAGGGAGAAGCTGTAGATGCCAACTTTTACAAAACAGAGAAAGATGCTATTGCTGCCATAAACGCCGCCTATGACGTATTACAATGGGGACAACACAATGATATATTCATTGGAGAATGGTACTTTGGGGACATTTGTTCAGACGATGCCAGAAAAGGTGGAGAGAACGAAGGCGATATGGCCTATTACCATGATCTGGAATCATTCATTGCCAAGCCAAGTAACCCCGCGGTAGACGCACAGTGGAAAGCCTTATACATTGGTATATACAGATGCAATCTTGTAATCAGCAAGATTCCTGATATAGAAATGGACGCAGGATTAAAATCAAGAATTGTTGCAGAAGCAAAATTCTTAAGAGCTTATTATTACTTCTTCCTTGTACGGTTATTTGGTGGTGTACCCATCGTAACTACCCCTTTAGCGCCAAGTGAGTATGTTAAGCCAAGAGCTTCTGTTCAGGAAGTTTATAACTTAATAGAATCTGACCTGAAAGATGCAGCGATGGTTTTACCGGAAAAAAGCCAATACAGTTCTGCCGATATGGGAAGAGCTACCAGAGGAGCAGCTAACGGCCTTCTATTGAGAGTATACATCTTCCAGAAAAAATGGTCATTGGCACAACCACTTGGTGAAACCATTATCGGATCAAAAGAATATGGCCTTGACTCAAGCTATGCACACATCTTTACAGTGGATGGAGAAAACGGTATAGAGTCTGTATTTGAAATTCAACATTCAGCTACTTCAGAACCCGGATGGGGTAAAGTAAACGAAGGTAACCTTCTTACTATCCTTCAGGGAAGCCGTGGAAGTGACTATGGATGGGGCTTTAACTGTCCTACCCAGGACTTTGTGAATGAGTTCGAACCTGGTGACCCAAGGTTAGAACATACCGTTATCTTTGATGGAGAAGTAGTAAACGGTGCCAAGGTTGACAACAAAGATAGTCCGACCAGAATGCACTCTCATAAGTATGTTTTAAAAGTCGGAGAAAGGCCATCTGAATTGGGGTTGGGAGGAAATATCTGGTTCGGCCAGTTAAATGTAAAAGTGATAAGATATGCTGATATCCTTTTAATGACTGCAGAAGCAGCTTATCACAACGGCGATGAAACTACTGCTAAGAAATATTTAAATCAGGTAAGAAAAAGAGCAAGAGAAGGCAATAACAGCATATTGCCGGATGTTACCTCCTCCGGCCCTGCACTTTTAGAGGCCATCTACCATGAAAGAAGAGTAGAGCTTGGCATGGAAGCACTTCGATTCTTCGATATAGTAAGACAAGGAAGAGCCGGCCAAGTGATGAGAGGTGTAGGTTACTCCAACTTTATTGATGGGGTACATGAGTTATTTCCAATACCACAAGCAGAAATAGATATTACCGGCGGTATTGTCAATCAAAATCCTGGATATTAATTCAAACTTATTTAAGAGTATATGAAAAAACTAGCAATATTTTCAATCGCAGTAACTGTCCTTTTCTCATGCAAACCTCATGAAAAAAAGGACATAGAGATAGGCCCCTTACCTTCTCCGAGCTTTACAGTAGAAAAGATTGATGAAAACCATTTTAAATTCACCAATACAACCCAAGGTGCTTTTGCCCGATGGGAGTTTGGTAACGGAGAAGTTTCGGACTCGGAAGTAGACACTGCTTATTATCCATTTGAAGGTACTTATACAGCAAAGCTGACTGTTTATGGAAAAGGCGGCAGAGCTTCTACTACCAAAGAGGTTGTAGTTACGCAGGGCGATCCAACCATCTGTGACAATGAAATCTACGTATTGTTAACAGGAGGTTGTGAAGCGGAGAATGGAAAATCATGGAAAGTAGACAGAGAATACGGGGCTGTTGCTCATGGAGGCCTGGAAGGCGAAGAACCCGCGTGGGCATTTTCCAATAAAGATGATTTTGCCGGAACCGGTTGCATGTATGCCACTGACTATAACTTCATATTGAAGAACTATAAATACAAGCAAATAAATGAAGGGAAATATCATATCAACTGGAAATGGGCCAATGAAAAGTTCAATCAAAATCAGCCTGAGTGGACAGATATCTGCCTTGCCCTCGACCTTGATCAAAGTAACTGGTCTATCTATAAAAATGCCAAGGGCCGTAATGTTATCAAATTGACCAACGGAGATTTCATTGGCATTTACAATGGGCGAAGCGAATATGAAATCATGAAGCTTAACTCTGACACTTTGGTG
>DATCKK010000073.1:0-2921 GCA_036562325.1 Cytophagaceae bacterium
CTACAGCAGTAATAGTATGAGTACCTGCAGTAGCATTAGTCCAGATAACGCTGTATGGACTTGATATATCAGTACCGATTAATTGTGTACCTCTGAAGAATTCTACTTTGGAAACAGAACCATCCGGGTCTGATGCTGTGGCATTAATTGTAATGGAGCTGCCTGCTGTAAAGGTTGCATTATTAGAAGGTGATGTAATAGCAACTGTTGGGGCCTGATTACCTCCTGTTTTTACGAATTCAACATAGTTGATATTGAAGTCGGTGGCATCCATTACGATTCTCATTATTTTATCTCCGGTAGATAATGTCGGAGTGTTAACAGTTACTGTTTGCCAGTTTTGCCAGTCACCTGTGTTAGGCACAGAAATAGAACCTGAAATGTTCTGGCCATCCAATTCAATGTGGAATGATTTTCCGGAAGCAATAGCCGCTACTCTGACATTTAACTTATAAGCAGCAGCCTCGTTAACTCTTACAGAATATTCCAGCCATTCTCCAGCCTGAATCCATCCTACGTTATATCCGCCGTTTATGTCCCTGCATTCTTCAATATCTACATTATCATTTCTGAAAGCATTTCCGGAGTTGCCAGTAGAAAGGTCATTATAAGCTACCCCTTGTCCACCCAAATCATAGTGCTCAGCTTCAATCTTTCCTGGAATAGGTCTTCTTGTACCACCATAAGGGCTTTGCGTTACTACATTATTAACTATTACGGTAATTTCTGCAGAAGTGGTAGAAGCTCCTTTATTATCGGTTGCTCTGGCAGTAATTTTATGAGTACCTGCTGTAGCAACCCAGGTTTGGCTATACGCTGGAGATGTTTTGGTTCCTATACTTGCTCCATTTACAAAGAACTCTACAGAAGCTATACTTCCGTCAGCATCAGAAGCATTGGCAGTGATAGTAATAGTCTGTCCTGCTGTAAATGTCGCATTGTTAGAAGGAGAGGAGATAGATACGGTTGGAGGGACATTGTTTCCTCCCTGAAAATCATCTGCCGGGTTTAGCATTCTTTCTCTAACCCATGAACCCGCTGGTTTTAATCTGTTAGTTGTCCAAGGGCCATTAGAACATGTTCCTGATTGCCAAACAGCACCACTTCGGAAATCATCAGAGTAGTTCCAGTTGATCCAGCTGATTTTCTTTTGTCTCATTAAGTCAATGTATTTTTGAGCCATTGTAAAATCATTAGCGCCGTCTCCGGAAGCTTCCTGAGTTCCGAATTCAGTTACGAAAATCGGTAAACGGTCAGATGCCCAGTCTAACTCTTGTAGATATCTTGTTTGGTGAGATTTGGCGTAGAAGTGAAAAGTATACATGATGTTAGGAAAATTAACAGGATTGTTTACAATGTCCTGTGCTGTTCTTCCATCAGAAATACCTAATGAACCCCATCCATGAGTTCCTATTAATATAACTGCATCCGGGTCAATTGCTCTGATCACGGGAATGATTTGGTCGGCATAGGTTTTAATTCTTGACCAAGGTACTCCGTTAGGCTCATTGCAGATATCATAGATGATATTGTTTTTATTTTTATGCGCATTAGCGATATCTGTAAAAAATCTTTTGGCATTTTCAAGATTGTAGTTTGGATCGCCGGGAGTTAACTGGTGGAAATCTACTAGGGCATACATCCCCCTTTCAGTTGCCTCATTAATAAGAGTAGATACCTGATTGGTGAATCCGGTAGGGTTAGATTCGTATCCACCTTCCTGAACATACATGGAAATACGTAAAATATCGGCCCCCCAATCATAAGCCAATGCGTCAAGAGATGCTTTGGTAAGACATTTTCCCCAGCCATACCATTGAATACCATGGGTACTCATACCCCTTAGCTGAATGGGATTGCCGTACTGATTGCAAAGCTTCGTTCCGCAAACTCTAAGTTGGCCATTTTGTGAGACCGGAGTTTGTGCTTTAAGATAAGCACTGGCAAAAAACAGAAGCAAAAGCGCCCCAATAGATCTCAGGGATAGTTTTTTTGTACTTGTTTTCATCATTTTGTATCGGTTAATGATTCAATTAATAATACCAGTTGTTTGGTCTGATATCCGGAATGAAATTAAAAGCAGCTCAAGTGATTTTTTATGAAAATCAAAAGAAATAATTGGATTTTACTCAAAACCAGGTTGGTATTAAAGGGGAATTTTCCAATGAAAATAACGGGCAAAAATGGTCAAATTTTAAAATAAGCGCAGTTTTTAAGTATTGCACTTAAGTTAAAATATCAAACCTTTGTAAAAGTTAGTTTAATTAATATTTAAACGATTATTGGTTTACTAATTAGTCTCAACTAATAAAACTAATTGTACTAAAATGTATTAGTATTTTTACTTAGATAAATTAAATATTTATAAGGGCATAATTCTGAAAGGGAAAGGATAAAGCAGACTATTAATTTCCTGAAGGAAAATTCAGGAAGACTTTGGGAGACAATTATGGGATCTTTTAATACACCTTCTGTTGAACTAGTGGGAGGGTTAAGATAAATTCTGTTCCTTTACCTTCTTCCGATTCCACCTCTATTTTTCCATGATGGGTTTGGATAATACTATAAACAATGGAAAGCCCTAATCCAGTACCTTCACCGACCTCTTTAGTCGTAAAGAAGGGGTCAAATATTTTGTTTTTGATGTTCGGGCTAATACCCACTCCTGTATCCTTGACCGATATCAAAATGTTGCCGTCACACTCCGAGGTTTTAATGGTGATCACTCGTTCGTTGGCTAAATTGTTTTTTTGAATTGCCTGTATGGCATTGCTTAAAATATTCATAAACACCTGGTTTAACTTACCAGGGTAACATTCTAAGTCTGAAGTGGCATTATATTCCTTTACTACCTGAATATTGGCTGTATTTAGCTGAGAAGTTAACAGGGTCAGGGTAGAGTTTAATCCTAAATGAATGTC
>DATCKK010000081.1:0-12765 GCA_036562325.1 Cytophagaceae bacterium
AATAAGGAGTGTCTTTACCCGATGCTCTTATAAAACATTTACAAGAATCTGTATCGAAGCCAATGTTCTAAAGAGACATAACAAATCTTACACGCTGATAAGATACTCTTCCCTTATCTGTTTCATCAATTGCTTTTACAAAATCGTATATATACTCAATTCCCAGAGTTGATGTTCTACTAAATTTCCCTGCTTATGAAACCATCAATTAACCTCCTGATTACCGTTGTACTTATATTATTACTACTTCCAGCTACGGTACAAAGCCAAAACAACGAATCGAATATTAAAAAGGTAGTTTTCGGTTCTTATTCATTCAAATCAAGCAAGACCAAAGAATATACTATCAATTCTCACAGAGAGGTACTGTACACTGACAGGCTGGACAAAAAGTTGTCTTTGATTGGGGAACTTTCCAAATCAGATACTAAAAAATTGTTCAGAACTTTGAATGAAAGTTCTATTCTTTCTGTTAACCTAAATAAACCCGGAAGAGATTATTATTTCATCGAGTTAATAAATGAGGATAACTCGAAACACCGTATTGTATGGGAAAGCAACCCAGGGAAAGAAGTAGAAGACATATATAATTATCTTGAAGACATAGTTACTTCAATAAGCTCTTCCAACGAAACGCAGGCGATATCAAAATAAACCACCTATTGTTATGTAATCCATATAGCCCTGCATCGTCAGGGCTATATTCATTTTGAATATCAGCATGTAAGATTTTTAGCATAATTAACTACCTTTAAATGAACGCTTTTTAAAAGTCTTATGTTTTGGCATTGTATATCACACCGTACGGTATTATATCAAAACAAATTGTCAAACCATTAAACAGTTTACTATTTCTAAATTAACCATTATTATTTTATGACTAAAGCAGATATTGTTGCAGCTATTGCTGAAAAAACAGGCGTAGACAAGAATGATGTAGCTTCAACTGTGGAATCATTCTTCACTGTTGTTAAGGATTCAATGGCGGAAGGACATAACATCTACATCAGAGGATTTGGAACCTTCCTGATCCAGAAAAAAGCAAAGAAAGTGGGTAGAAACATTTCTAAAAACACCACTATCATCATCGATGAGCACTATGCTCCTAAGTTCAAACCAGCTCCTGATTTTAAAGACAAAATCAAAGAAAGCAAAAAAATAAACGATAAAGGTTTGACAAATGCAGCTTAAAATTCAAAGGCTGCCCTAACCTAGAGGGCAGCCTTTTTTATTGATTCCATTATCCTCTTTTACCGGGTTAACCACAAAGGAACCTTCCTCTCCTACTTGTCCGTTTTAGTTTAAATGACTATACGAAATGAACTGGAAACGTAAAGCACTAAGAAAGAGATGGGGAGGTTCTAATCGTAATGCGCTATTACAACTTTATATTATTAATGGAGCGACCATAATATCTGAGTTGGCGGTACGACAGGGCTTAAAAAAGGCATGGAGGCTATTCAAAAAAACTCCACCTCCACAAGATACTGCTTCATATAAAACCCCATGGAAGGAGGCTATAATCTGGACAGCACTTTATAGCCTTACAGCAGGTATGGCTGGCCTTATAGGAAGAAGGTTAGCAAGAATTGGCTGGAACAAAGCGATGAGTTGATGCGGAACGTTAACCTCAGGAGGTATGTTTCAAAATAAACAACAGTTTGAGTGATGAAAGGAAGCTTGTGCGAAAAAGGCAACTACCAGTTATTCGAAAACGATTACGGTAGAAGGCTACTGATTCTTGATGGAAGACGATGGTTTGCCTGGGTAGTAGAAAATGGAAATGAAAAACTTTACTTTACCGATAATCACCATCTGGATGATTATCTCATGATTCGGGAAGGGGTTTATTTTAAAACCAATGTTCTGGATGATCCGGAATATCCCAATATTCCTCGCCTTTATTTACAACATAAAGACCATTATCATGAAATAATATTGCTGGAAGGTTTACCTAATCTGCTGAATATTGAAACCAATATATTGGCAACAGAAAATATTTATGACAGACATTTGGTAGAGTCTTGTATTTGCGTTTAATAGACAATATAATTTACGCTTAACAAACATAAAAAAGAGGCTATACTACTCATTGATTCTCTTGCCTCTTTTATTTTATTATACACCTGCCGATTTTTCTACCGTTGTATTTTATCCGTGTTCATCCATCCTATAGAGAGAGTACGAATTGGGATAAAAAGAAAACCCCCTTTAAAAATAGAAAGGAGGTTTAAACAAACAAATCAAACAAACAATTATGAAAAACTTAATTATCCCTATGACAGCTTTTACGTGAGCACTTCACTAAAGGTTTTATAATCAGGCAATAAAATTCAGTCTTATAAAAAGAGATAATTATTATAAGGTCGCACAGCTATTGTCATAACAACAAATACTACAAAAAAAATTGTCTCGTTCCTGTGTAAAACAGAAAGAGACAATCTCTATACTGTCTGATAGTTGGATTAGTCGATTAGTTGATACTCCAATGCATAACGTATCAACTCTGCATTGGTACTCATATGCATCTTTTCCATCACACGCTGCCTATAGGTATTGACAGTGCTTTGGCTTAACGATAGTTCTTCTGCAATATCTTGTATGCTTTCTCCTGAAGCTATCTTACAAAACACCTGATACTCCCGGTTAGACAAAGTTTCGTGATAAGCTTTCTCCTTTGGCTTTTCTAATTCGGAAGCTAACCTTTCAGCCAACTTGGTACTGATATGCTTACCTCCTGAGACAACTTTTCTAATAGCTGCAACCAGCTCGTCCCCGGCACTTTGCTTGGTCAAATAGCCTGAAGCTCCCGCTTTCAATGCCCTTACCGCATATCGTTCTTCTGCGTGCATACTTAAAACCAACACAGGTAATTTAGGATGGAATTTCTTAAGTTCTTTCAGAATATCCAATCCACTTCTACCCGGCATGGTAATGTCGAGCACTACAATATCCAGCTGCTTCTCTTGTACGAACTTTAATACATCTGAAGCATTTTCTGCTTCTGCAACTACCGACATATCCTTTTCACTCTTTAATACCTTCTTCAATCCTTCCCTTATAAGGACATGATCGTCTCCAATTAGAATTTTGATCATATTACAACTACTTCTAAAGTTACTAGGCTATACAATATTTATTTTCTGAAGTATCTTCACTACTGAAATACTGATAACTAAACAGAATTGATCCAACAGGATACATCTGCTTTATCAGCTCCTTCTCTCTATCTAACCAACATAACTGTAGGGGCTATACAATATCCTTCCTCAGCCATGTCTCTCCACTTACCCTTTACTTCAAAAAATAAATATATTTATTACTTCTGATATAGGTTATTACGTTATCTGCACTTAAATGCCGAGCGACATTCATCAATGATGCATGCAAGATACGAAAAACTTCAATAGCTTTCTCAACAGATTGCAATTGATGTAATTCTTTGCATACAATTTTACTTTAACAAATACCCTTTAAGCAACCCCAACTACAATCAGCTCAATTTCAATATATACTCAAGTTCTTACTTCTCTAGGGATAATAAGGAAATAGTATTTAAAGAAAATGTAAGAAGCTATGTAGCTGAATACCTTATTTCTACACTCATTTAAGCATCTCGCCAAAGCGTCCATACCTTTGATTTAATGCTGTTTCAGGCACTCTAGCTAATTAAGCTTTCTCACACATCAATGATACTTTTTTAAAGTTAATAATGAATGTATACGTTACTCAATACACGTTCACCCATACAATACTCACTTTTATCGAACACTTCATTATGTTTATCTAAAACACTTCTTTTATATCCAATAAATAGCCCACTAAGGTGAACCAATAAGATAAATCATTAGCAACAATACATTCTTATATGAAGCAAATAATCCAAGGTTCCAATACTTCATACAATGCTAAAACACCTATCCTACAACGATGAAATAACATGAAACTGCAGTAGGCTCATATTGAGCCACACACTCTCCATTGTTCAACTTCAACAAACTGAAAAGAAGGCTTATAACATGTTGAACAATATTTATTTAATCAAATGCAAAACTACAAGAAGGAATAATCTTTTCAGCCTTCAAATTATTGATTTTTAAGTAATATTTTAAACTACAATATAACAACTCTGACATATACTCCTTATTGTGTTTAGATAACAATTTTATAACTCACTGGTTTTACTTTTTAAAGCTTATACCTTTTGGGAATACTATGAAACTTCTTTGGCTATTTTTATCATTGATATTCATATTTTCACAGCATTCCTACGCCCAATACCGCGATAGTACTAAGGTGAAAATACAAAAGGAGACGGTATACAGAATTCGGCCTCTTATTGATGGAACTATCATTGCCGGTGGTTTGGTTTCCAATTATTTTGGTATCAGAATTTTAAAAGGAAAGGATGGTTTAGACTCTGCCAAAGTAGTAACGTTGTCGCCGGACGATGTACGCCCCAAATGGGATCGTGGAGCCGCACGTCAAGATCCTGATTATGCGGAAAAAGCAATGCTTCTTTCCGATGTATATTTATATGGTTCGTTTCTGCTTTCGGCCGGCCTGTTATTTGATAAAAAAATCCGACATGAAGCGCTTTCAGTTGGAGTGGTACTACTTACCACCTCATCCGTAATGGCAAATGCATACTCGTGGGGAGTTGGCCATATAAATAAATATCGCCCCTATGTGTATAATACCAAAGAAAGCATTGAAAGAAGAACCAGGAATGGTTCAAGAAATTCATTCTACGGAGGCCACGCTGCAGCGGCTGCAGCAGCCAGTTTTTTTATAGCCAAAGTATATCACGATTATAACCCAGGCTCCAAACTCACTCCTTATTTATTTGCCGGTGCTATTATACCTCCGACCATTGTTTCCTATTACCGGTATAAGGCAGGTATGCATTTCCCATCGGATTTAATCGTAGGGGTTGCTGCCGGGGCTGGTATCGGAATATTAATTCCTCAACTGCATAAAAGAAAATCGGACAAATTAACTCTTCTACCTTCATCGAATGGAATTTATATCTCTTACCAGATCGACTAATAATAAGTTAAAACAAAGATGCTTTACAATTACAATAATAGAATTATCCCCCAAAGGGAATAATAAAAGAATTAAGTCGCCTTGTAATATAACCCATTCTAAAGGCCTTTCACAATAGCCAATAAATCATTCTCTAGTCCTCTCGTCGTTTTTAATCTATAAACTGTAAAACAAAAAAGGTATCGTGTCCGATACCTTTTTTAATCTATTTTCAATATTGTTTTAATCTTGCTCAATCAGGTTTAACATCTTTATGGTCGCTGTTATCGCTGCTGCCTGCTGGTCTGACTCAAGCCCTTTAGTCTGAAACTCCCTGTCTTCATACTGCCAGGTAATAATGGTTTCAACTAAAGCATCTGTTCGTCCTCCCGGAGGAATAGATATCTTATAGTTAGTAAGTTGAGGAAGTTTTTTACCCAGCCTATCATATATACTCGACAATGCCCGCATAAATGCATCATATTGACCATCTCCTGTAGAAGTAGCCTCATACTCCTGGCCATCAATTTCAATGCTGATAGTAGCAACAGGTTTTAGTTTATAAACGTGGCTTGAATAATAGTTCTTTATCTTAATTTTTTCTTTTATCAACTCACTTCCCAATACATCCGATATGATATAAGGTAAATCTTCTTTGGTAATAACCTCTTTCTTATCCCCCAACTGCACTACTCTTTCAGTAACCTTTCTCATTGCTTCAGGATCCAACTCTATGCCCAGCTCTTCAAGATTCTTTTTGATACTGGCATTCCCTGAAGTTTTTCCTAATGCATAACTTCTCTTTCGCCCAAATCTTTCCGGCTGTAGGTCATTATGATATAAATTACCTTTATTGTCTCCATCCGCATGCACCCCACAAGTTTGGGTAAATACATATTCGCCAATGATAGGCTTATTGTTCGGGATACTGATTCCTGAAAAAGCTTCTACCATTTTGCTAATTTTATTCAACTTACTTTCATCCACCCCTGACTCTACACGAAGCTGATCTTTGAGAAGCGCTATAACACTGGATAGTGGTGTATTCCCGGCTCTTTCTCCCAAGCCGTTAACAGTAGTATGAATTCCTGAAATACCAGCTTTAACGGCTGAGAAACAATTGGCAACCGCCAGGTCGTAATCATTATGTGCATGTATATCGAACCGCTTACCCGGGTACCGCTCGGTCATCTCCTTAACAAATTCATAAGCCTGGTCCGGATTTAAAATTCCTAAAGTATCAGGAAGCATAAACCGCTTTATATCCTGATCTTTCAGATTATCCATAAGGAAAAACACATAATCTTTGGAGTTTTTCATTCCATTGGACCAATCCTCAAAATAGACATTTACTGATATACCAAGTTCCCTGGCGTAAGCTATGGATTCTTTAATATCGGCCACATGCTGCTCCGGGCTTTTTTTCAATTGCCCTTTCAAATGGTTAATAGAACCTTTGCAAAGCATGTTAATTACCTTCCCCCCTACCTGATTAATCCAGTTAAGTGATTTATTATTGTCAATAAAACCCAGAATTTCAACTTTATCCAGATAGCCATTTTCATTTGCCCATTTCAAGACTTTGCTCGCACCGTCAAACTCTCCCTGAGAAATTCGGGCAGAAGCAATTTCAATGCGGTCTACTTTCACTTCTTCCAGAAGCATTCTTGAAATATTCAACTTTTCACTGGCCGTATAAGATACTCCCGTAGTTTGTTCACCATCTCTCAAAGTGGTGTCCATTATTTCTATTTTCATCCTGCCCTCCATCGTTTGGATTTGTTTTTCAGGAATTCTAACAATCCTGTTTAATGGGCTAAATTAATAAAAAATGGAGTAGTATGAAAATTTTTAATAGCCAGCCGGCTAAGCTTTTATCAATGTGGGTTTTGTAACAGGTAAGGTAATCTGAAACTCGGAACCTACATTTTCTTCTGACTCAAGTTTAATTTCTCCTCCGGCATTTTCCACCAACCGCTTTACAATATACAATCCTATACCGCTCCCCTCTACATGATTATGAAACCGCTTAAACATACTGAATGCCTTATCTGCGTGCTCTTTACGGAAGCCAAGCCCATTGTCCTTTACCCTGATAATTATATGACTCCCCTCCATCGCTGCCTTAATTGTAATCAGAGGTTTTCTATCGGGATGCCGATACTTAATGGCATTACTTACAAGATTATAAATTACGCTGGTAAAGTTGACTTTTGAGAATTTCATTTTAAATGCTCCTGCTGTTTCAAGATGTATCTGTGCCTCTGACTCTTCTACCATGGTCCGGATATCTTCCTTCACCCGCTCTGTTACTTCGTTAAGATCTATTAACTCTTCTCCTCCGGGATTCTCTTTCTGAATCTTGGTAATGTCTGTCAAATCCTGAATAGTCGCTTTAAACCTTGAAACGGACTTACTCATCATACCCAATATGATCTGAAAGTCCTTACACTTCCGGGTTTCATCAGTTACTACTTCCACCAGGTTATAGATTAAACCTTCTATGTTAGACACTGGAGCCTTAAGATCATGAGAAGCTGTATAAATAAAGTTATCGAGGTCATTATTGATTTTTACCAACTCATCGTTCTGGCTCTTCATCTTTTCAAATAACCGGGAGTTCTCAATAGCAATGGCGGCCTGAGAAGCAATACCAATAACAAGGTCTTCTGCTTTCCCTTTAAATACCCCCGGCTGGGAATGCCCGAAAAACAAGCCACCCATAAGTTCACCGCTTCTTGCAATTACCGGCACTGCCAAATAACTAATCACAGGCAAATAACCTTCGGGTGTACTGAAATAAGCTAGATTACCCTCATGGTTTAAATAACTCGTAGTATCATCTGACCTTACCACTTCTGCTCCATAAAACACAGGTTTAAATACCGAAGCATTTTCCGGTAATGAGCCACTAATAATTGAGTGACATTCAGATAAGCTATACAATGTGTATGCTTCTCCATTCTCATCTTGTTCGTTATAAAAGAAAGCACCAAACTCTGCGCCAATGAGCTCTGTAGTTGCATCTGTTACTGCTTGTATAAGTTTCTTTAGTTCCAGCTCACCTGAAACGGTAATACCTATTTCATTAAGTATTTTAAGCGTTCTGTTTTTTTCCTGAAGTTCTTCGGCATTCAGCTTCTGATCATGTATTTCCGTATTGGTGCCCACCCACAAAACTACATTTCCCTGAGAGTCGAGTTGGGGAACTCCTCGCGTCAAATGCCATCTATATTCACCATGTTTATTTCTTAATCGATTCTCCAATTGAAATGGCTGTTTACTTTTCAATGAGTTTTCCCACACTACTTCCGTATGTTCCTTATCTTCCGGATGTATAACCTGTTTCCACCCCCATCCTAATATTTCATCTAAAGAAAGTCCGGTATATTCTAACCAATATTGATTAAAGTAATTCATTTCACCATCTGCATTGGCGGTCCATACTTTCTGTGGCATAGACTCAGCTAAAAATCTGGTTCTTTCGGTACTTTGTTCCAATTGCAGTTTAGCTGTCTTTTCTTCAGTTATATCTCTAACTTCTATCACTGTAGATATAGGTTGGCCTTTCTCATAAATCGGCTTAGCGGAACATGTTACATTAAACAAGGTCCCATCTTTACGTAAGAAAACATCTTCATACAACCTTATCTCTTTCTTTTCAGATATAGCTCTTAAGATGGGGCATTCTTCAGTCGGGTAGGGTGACTCATCAGGAAGTTTGGAATGAATCATTTCATGCAAAGGCTTCTGGGTTATTTCTTCGAATGTATAACCAGTCATAGCTTCTGCCGCCGGATTCATAAAACTACAGTATCCATTCAAATCAATCATAAACAAAGCTGCTGTTGCATTATCCGTAATAGTCTGCTTCAGTTTATCGGACTGCTGTGTTTTGGTCCATGAATATAATACCAGGAACAAAAGAATACTGGTAACAACTCCTGCAGCCAATACCAGATAGGGAAGCTCATGATCTCCTGCCGATCCAAAGGAAGGTAAAATATTAAAATATACTTTCCAGGTAGTACCTGATAAGAGAAGAATGGCAAAATGGTTTCTTAAGTTATTGGTAGAATGATTGAAATAATTTCTTTCAGGATTTTTATCATAGATAATATTTTCCGGAATTATTTCTCCATCATAAATTTCGATATCCAGATCCTGAAACCGATCCTGGAAAGTCGCCTGCATAAGATCATGAGCCCTAAACTTCCCAAAGATGTATCCTTTTATGTTTTGTCTTCGCTGTTCTACTGTAGCATGTGGTTTTCCTTTTTCATATACAGGCAGATATAACAGGAATCCCTTCCAATTTCCATCTCCACGCCCCATTAATAAATTTACTTTTCCCGAAATCGTGGGGGTTTCAGTATCTCTGGCAATTTCCATGGCACGCTTTCGCACAGGTTCATTATACATATCCTGGCCCCATATTTTCAAATTACCTCCATAAAAAGGTTCTATATAATGCACCACTGAAACTAAACTATCTTCCCTGGTTCCCGGAAAAACTTCATAACTTTTATATCCCTCTTTCCTAACTCTTTCCTTATACTTCTCCAGTTCTGATAATGAAATAACTTCCGCATATCCGATACCGATTAATCCGGGGTAGTTTCTTTCTACTTCCTGCAGATAATAATAGTTTTTCCAATCTTCCCTGGTAACACTATCATCTACTACAAATAATCCTCTCGCACCCCGCAATACCTGAACATAATCTTTTAACCGTGTTTCAATGGCTGCTCTGGCAAGGCTAGTTCTGGATTCAAAAATTTTCTGTCTTCGTTCTTCTATTCTTTTATTAGAATATTGATATCCCAGAATAGAAAGAAATAATGTCAAAAATAAAGCAAGTAGTGCCAGATAATAAATCTTTACAAATGCTTTGATGGCGTTTGCATTCATCGAATAACTATATCAGCGTTTTAAAGTTATTGGTTAGCCCGTATAAAGGATAGTTAGTTAACTTATGAGTATTAAGATTTGTTTAAGGAAATTTTAATAAAAACTGTTTTTTAAAGAAGATTGGATAATTTTGTCCATTGCCGGAGTGAAGCTATAATTTCATATTCATTCAAATAAACTGTATAATTGGGTTTTACAATTTTTAATGACCTTTAAACCATTATTAAATGATGAAAAACATTTTAGTGATTCCGTTGATTTTTCTGGTATTAGTTACTGTAGGCCAGGATGTTTCTAAGTTCAAACAACTGCAGGAGGAACTTCCAACGCCCAATGTATACAGAACTGGTTCTGGAGCACCGGGACCTAAATACTGGCAACAGAGATGTGATTATGATATTTCTGTAACACTTGTTGATTCTACACAAATGATCTTTGGTAATGAAGTTTTAACCTATTATAACAATTCGCCTGAAGCCTTGACTTATATATGGGTACAACTGGATCAAAATCTTTTTGAAAAAAGCTCTCATACTTATCTGACAGAAACCGGCACCCTGTCTCCTGCCATGGATTTTCTCTCCCTGCAAAAAATACTACCTGAAAACAGAGAAGGCGGCCATAAAATTGAAAAAGTAGAAGACTTAAGTGGTAAACCCCTTAATTATTTGATCAACAACACCATGATGCGGGTGGACCTGCCTAAGCCATTAACTACTGGTAATAGTTACAAATTCAGGATTCAATGGCATTACAAAATCACCGATCAGTTAGTATTCGGAGGCCGCTCAGGTTATGAATATTTCAGCTCGGATCAAAACTACCTCTACGAAATTGCACAGTTCTTCCCCAGAGTTTGTCTTTATACGGACTATACAGGTTGGCAAAACAAACAATTTCTGGGAGACGCCGAGTTTACACTCCCTTTCGGCAACTACAAAGTGGCTATCACCGTTCCTTCAGACCATATTGTAACAGCTACGGGTACTTTGCAAAATCCGGATAAAGTGTTGACAAAAGAACAACGTAACCGCTTAAAAGAAGCGAGCAACTCTGACAAACCTGTTTTCATTATTACCCCGGAAGAAGCAAAGAAAAATGAACAGTCGAGAGCTAAAACCACCAGTACATGGATTTTTAAAGCTGAGAACGTAAGAGACTTTGCATTTGCCAGTTCCAGAAAGTTTATATGGGACGCCATGAATGTCTCAATGAATAAGGGAAAGGCCCTGGCTATGTCTCTTTATCCGAATGAAGCTATGGGGTTATGGGATAAGTTTGCTACTTATTCTGTTGCTCATGCGCTTAAGTTCTTCTCAGAATATACCGGAATCGATTATCCATATCCAGTTGCCATTGCCGTACACGGGCCTGTTTTTGGCATGGAATATCCCATGATTTCATTCAACGGCGCCAGGCCAAACTCCGACGGTTCTTATAGTGAAAGACTAAAGTATACTTTAATATCTGTAATCATCCACGAAGTTGGTCACAATTTCTTCCCAATGATTGTCAACTCGGATGAAAGGCAATGGGCATGGATGGATGAAGGGTTGAACTCTTTTGTTCAATACCTGGCCGAACAAGCATGGACCAGAGATTACCCATCAAGAAGAGGGCCTGCATCCAGTATAATCAATTATATGAAAAGTGACCCTGCAGGACAACAACCTATCATGACGAATCCGGAATCAATTACCCAATTGGGGAATAATGCCTACGGAAAGGTTGCTGCCGCATTGAATATACTACGAGAAACTGTCATGGGCAGAAAACTCTTTGATGAGGCATTCAAAGAATATTGCCGAAGATGGGCATTTAAAACTCCTACTCCGGCTGACTTCTTCCGAACTATGGAAGATGCTTCTGCTGTAGACCTGGACTGGTTTTGGAGAGAGTGGTTTTTCAATGTAGGACATGTCGATCAGACAATTACCAACGTTACCGGATATACCATAAATAAACAAGATCCTGAGAAAGAATTGCCTGAAGCCAAACAAAAGAAGGAATCAGAAAAAAAGGATATATCTTCCATACGCAACAGTGTAGAAATTAAAGCAACTGTTTTAGAGCAGCTTCCATTTCTCATGGATAAATACGACAGTATCACTCCTTATGAAGTAACAGAGCAAAAAATCTCTTCCTACAAACTGTACTATAATTCATTGAACAATATTGAAAAAGCAATATTAGAATCCAACAACTACTTCTATCAGGTAGATTTGGCAAATGTAGGGACTATGGTGATGCCTGTCATATTACAGTTACAATTTGTAGATGGGACAGAAGAAGTAATAAGAATACCTGCTGAAATATGGAGGAAAAATGAAAAAAAGGTAAGTAAAGTAATTGCCTGCTCCAAAGAAGTAAAACAGTTTGTATTAGATCCATTCCTGGAAATTGCCGATGTGGATGCCAGCAATAACACCTACCAGGGACAAATCAACTTAAATAAAATAGTTTTGTATAAAAAATAATAGCTTTGCTTTCAGGCTATTGACAGTATTAAAAGGTTGTCTGTAGAAAAACAGGCAACCTTTTACTTTTTCTATTCCGTAAATATCCCCCTCATTTGTTCATAACTTTTTTTGATAATAACGAACCTAAATACTAATTTTTTTAGTATATTTGAAAACAATACCAATATAATTAGTTATGAAACTTAAGGTTTATGCATCAGATCAGAAAATGGATTTATCTGTTTCGGAGCTAAAGCTTGAAAATCAGATAATAAAACCTGATTCCAGCCTTAAAAAAGAAATCATAAAAAATCCTGCAACCACCTTTTATGTCCGGGTGGAAGGAAAAACCTTATCAGGTTTGGAG
>DATCKK010000083.1:0-4174 GCA_036562325.1 Cytophagaceae bacterium
CATAAGGACTTTCCAGGCCTTTTAGCTTCTCCTCACTCGCATCATCATTTAAGTATACTGTAGCATTCCAGCCATTTTCATTTAATAACTCATGAAGGTTTTTTACTTCTTTTTCCGCTCCGGGCAATTGGGACAGCCTGTTAAAAGCAACATCTCTTCCCGTAGAGTCAATTGTATAATAAGTTGGATTTCCAAATAAAGTAGCCTGTAACCTGGTATTATTGACAGTAGTTTTGCGCTTTTGCGCCAACTTATTATTGATAATATCTCTGGAGTTGTTTACAAGAGCTATTTCATACAAATCTATCATATAACCTTTGCCAGGTACAGGTATTGCTTCCAGATTTAATTGATTGTAGATTCCATCCGGGGATAAATACACCTTAGTATTTTCTTTGACATACTTTGTTAATGGTTCCCAATAAGCGGAATAGGAATATTTATCCTCAACATCAAACTTAATACAGTTACGGTAGTTCCTTCCATACTTACCTTCCATATTTGCACCATCTCCCATTAAAACGATATCAGGGCTTAACTTCGATTCAGGAGTTACAATAAGCGCTGCGTAAATGATACTATCGGTAAACCCTTTATCAAAGTATCGGAACCTTATAATCTCAACGGCAATTTCATTGGGAAGTAAATTTTTCTTTATCTCCTTCCAGTCATATTTAGTCTTTCGTTCGTAGTTTCGAGCAAACAAAAGAGAATGTTCACTGATTGACTTTTCAAGTTGTTCTATTTCCTTTTCCAATATTTTCACATCCACCCCTTCTTCCTTTCGTTGTTCTATACTCATGGATAGTACTGAAGTAAGTAGCTCCTTCTTTCCCAACCAGTCTTCAAATTTCTTAATCAATACAGTATCCTGACTATTTAATATTCTTTCTCTTACTTTAATAGAGGAGTTAAGTAATAAAGCTTTGGTCGCCAGAGCGAAGTTATACAGGTTTCCGACTAACTCAGGATTCTCATCCTTTAACCGCGCTGTTAGCGAGCTATAAAATTCAAAGTCATTGCTTATTAAATTCCAGAACCTGTTTTTCTCTCGCTCACTCAATGAAGGGAAGTATTTGTCAATAAAAGTGAGATAAATTTTCGTAGTCTCATTCACCGTTTTGAGACTGCTTTTCAAATCTCCCAGAATATATTGCATGTGTGCTACCTTACTTAATGCCTTTACGTATCCGGGATGATCTGTATCAAATTTACGGGCATAAATATCCTTGGACTTACTATAAAACTCCAAAGCGTTTGTAAACTCTCCTTTACCGGAGTGTATACCCGCTTTTAAGAAGTTTATCTCTGCAGTTGGAAGATTGTCCGCTCCAAGTTTAGAAACATAAACTTTATTCGATTTTTCAAGATTCTCTTCCGCTTCCGCTATACGCCCTGTTTCAATATAAAACATGGATAAGTTTTTCAATACTTCTGCATATTGAAGATGCTGATCGCTCAAGTTATTTTTTATGATTTGAAGCGACTCCTGAAATAAAGGTTCTACTTCTTCTTTTTTCCTTTTATTATGAAACTTTGAAAGAGCAAGTGCATTAAGGGCGTTAGCCACTAATATATGATTGCGTCCGAATTGGCGGGTTTTAATATCCACTACTTTAACGCCTGCTTCTTCTGCTTTCGAATAATCGCCAATAGCGGAATATATCTTTTGAAGCAACATCAGGCTCTCTGCATATTTCACGGAAGTATCTCCAAAAATACCTTTACTGATTTCCATAGCTCTGTTTACCATCTTTTCAGCAGTGGTATAGTCACCTGTAATCAGGTAAAGTTGTCCTAACTGGTTAAGCGGATTTATTAATGACCTGTGATTTTTTCCAAACTTTACTTCTTTGTTTTTTAAGGATTCTTTAAGGCTTTTTTCCGTAGACTGGTATTTTCCTATATGGATATATAGAGTTGCCAGCTCTTCAAGCACATTGGATAGTTGTGTATTGTCACTTCCGTGTTTTTTAGATAATCGATTAGCCTTTTTAAGATTTTTTTCAGCTTCTGAATACTGGCCTTGAATAATATTCAGTCTTGCGTAGGTTTCAAGTGTTTTTTCAACATGTTGTGCTATTGAAGGGGCATTATTTTTTTCAAGAATGCTCAAAGCCTTTTTCACACTCTCCTCTGCCTCTAAATATTTCCCTAAATGAATATCAAGATTGGCTTGTTTTTCCAAAGCTATTGCATACTGATACTTATCTTTTCCATAATATCGCTCTATCTCTGCACTAGCTTTTTTGATAACAGCATCGGCCTTGCTAAAGCGGTCAGTATACTCATATAACCTTGATTCATTATACAGATAGTTTACATAACTTTTATGGTTATGCCCTACTTCCTTATCAACCACTTTCCACAAGCTATGCGCATAGATTTCTTCCGCTACTTTAAATTTACTTGTATATTGAACATGAAAATCAGCAAGATCTAATAACTGCATGTGATAAGCAGGTGCATTCTCTCCCATCAGTGCTTTCTTGATTTTTACTGCTTCTTCAAGATTTTTCTCCGCTTCCCGGTATTTATCTAACTTCAACTCTGCTTCCTTTAACAATACCAATGCTCCTGCTCTTTCCAATTTCATCTCCGGAAAATAGTCCGGGCTTTGTAATATATTTTCAAACTTATCTTCTGCCTTCTTCCACGACTCTTCTTCCAGATGTTGCTTTGCCTCGAGCATCAGGTATTTCCCATACCAGAAATTATCTTTTCCATAATATCTAATGACTCTTGCCGCAAGTTGCTTTCTTTTCTTTCCGGCACTCCTGTGCTTTCCCACGGCTTTATAACTTGGAATCAACTCCATGTAAATGCTCAACATCTGATTGCTTCCGGGCTTTAGCTTTACCCCTTTGGTCTTCCCGGCAAGTTTACTTGCCTTATCCAGATGTAAATACCGCTCTTTTCTTTTTCCCAGTTCATTGGCCAGCCGGGCCGACAGCACAAGATTGTCGACATAAGTGATTTCTTTTTTACCCAGATTCTTTTTAATCCACTTATTGTGTGCCTTCAATACAGAATCAGCTTTGACAAGGTCTCCATCTTCGATAAGTGACTTTGCATAAAAATTCAATATATCTGCATATTCTCTTTTTCTGGCCCGTAGTTCATTAGAAGAAACTTTTTTAACCTCCACCAAACCGGTTTTAGGGTTATTAACTTCTTCTTTCTTTACAAGCCTTTTCTCATAAAACTCCGTAACTTCAGAAGTAAGTTGTTGTGCCTGCAATAGATAACCCTGATGAAAAAGCACTTTGGCATAATGTACTTTTAAATCTGCAATAAAATCAGCGTTGTCGGCCCTGTATTTTTCAGCTATTTCCACCGCTTCACGGGCATACTTTTCAGCATTCAGATAATCTCCGTATTCTGTATAAGCTTTTGAAATGTCCTGAAGTGTAATAATATGATTTATGGTATCGGTTTTATCTGCCAGAGAAAGAGTATTTATACTAAGAGTAACCTCTTTGGAATAGTCAGAAAAGTTACCCAATGCACAACTAACTTTCGCCTGCCAGGCATAGGCTCTGGAAATATCTATATTTTCCTTTCCCTGCTTTTTTTCAATCTTTTTAAGTAAGCTATTGATCTTATGTCGGGCTATTTTATAATTTCCCTTTTTATAATCCTGTTCTATCTTATCAAAGTCAGATTTAAACTCACCACTATTTCGGGCATATACACAAGAAGCAAAAAATACTGCCGAAATAAGGCTTAACGATAAAGCTAAATACTTGAACTTCATATATAGATTGAATAAAACCAGAAAGTATTATATAAATTTAAAGGATATTTAACTGAACAGCAATGCTTTTCTAAAAGAATTCGAAAATATCAAGTTAATGGGATATTTTACCCATTTTAAAATATCCCATTACTTTAAAAATTACTTAAAGAGTTTAAGAATAATAGAGGAAACTCTTTCCAAATCATCTTTAGTCAAATTAGACCCTGAAGGTATACACAAACCTCTTTCAAACAAGTCTTCAGAAAGGCGGCTACCATAATATGGGTACTTTTCAAAAACAGGTTGCAAATGCATTGGTTTCCATAATGGTCTGGATTCGATGTTATCTTTTTCCAGCTCAAGGCGAATATCTTCTCTTGATATTCTGGAGTTTTTGTCCAGAAGAATACAAGTCAGCCAACGATTGGAATAGGT
>DATCKK010000095.1:0-6257 GCA_036562325.1 Cytophagaceae bacterium
GGGCTTGACCTGGTGTGGGGAACATCATGGGGCGTAAGTACAAGATTAATGGGGGCATTAATTATGGCGCATTCAGATGATGAAGGATTGGTGTTACCTCCAGCATTGGCGCCTATTCAGGTAGTAATAGTACCAATTTTCAAAGGACAGGAGCAGTTGGCAGTTATTGCAGAAAAAGCGGCAGAGTTGAAAAAGGCGTTCCAGGAAAAAGGAATATCTGTAAAATTTGATGACCGGGATACCCAAACTCCGGGTTTTAAATTCGCAGAATATGAATTAAAAGGAGTTCCGGTACGTCTTGCTGTGGGTCCGAGAGACCTTGAAAATAAGACGATAGAAGTTGCCAGAAGAGATACAAAGGAGAAGAAGGTTATAGCGATTGATTCTGTAATTTCTTACGTGCAGGATTTATTGGATGAGATTCAAAAGAATATCTATAAAAAAGCACTGGATTTCCGTACTGCTAATATGCACAAAGTAGATTCGTACGAGCAATTTAAGGAAATCCTTGATACGAAAGGAGGCTTTATATTAGCCCACTGGGATGGAACATCTGAAACTGAGAATAAGATAAAAGAAGAAACCAAGGCAACCATTAGATGTATACCGTTGGACGCTCCGGAAGAAAGTGGAAAGTGTATATATACAGGAAAACCTTCCAACAAAAGAGTGGTATTTGCCAGAGCTTATTAACTAATTAGAAATTATGAATTTTGAATTTAGTATAAGGTTATTTTAAAATGGTAAATCACAATAATACTTTCAATTCAAAATTCATAATTCAGCATTTATAATTTTAAAAAAGTCGTGTTTTTAATTATCCTGTTAGTGGTTGTCGGATTGCTTTTAATCGTACTGGAGCTGGTGTTTCTGCCCGGAGCGATTGTAGGCATTGCAGGAGGGATAATGGTTATAGCCGGAATTGTAAAAGCATATGCAGAGCTGGGCATGGTGGGAGGAAATATATTTTTGACCCTTTCACTTTTGGTTTTTGGGATAACTGCTTATTTCTGCATGAAATTTCGGGTTTGGTCAAAGTTTTCCTTACATGACCGGCTGGAGGCTAAAGTCAATGAAGGAATTTTAACCGGGTTACAGGTCGGTGATGTGGGTAAAACCATAACAGCTCTACGGCCTGGGGGAAGAGCGGAATTTAACCATGTTATTTATGAAGTTTTTTCTACCGGAGGGTATTGTGAAGAGGGAAAGACGGTAAAAATTATTAATATTGAGAATTCAAAAGTAATTGTCGAACCTGTAAACTAATTCAAAGCGAATGTATTATTTAGTTATTATTTTTCTGATCATCATAGGATTTTTTATTTTCCTATACTTTGTACCACTAAACTTATGGATAACTGCTCAGTTTTCAGGAGTGAGGATAGGGCTTTTCCAATTGGTGTTTATGCGAATACGAAAAGTACCCCCTCGTGTTATCGTTGAATCGCTTATCACCTCTACTAAAGCAGGCTTGGACCTTACTGTGAATGACCTGGAAACTCACTATTTGGCGGGTGGCCATGTGCCAATGGTAATTAAAGCGCTTATTTCTGCTGATAAAGCAAACATTGCCCTTACATTCAAACAAGCTGCTGCGATTGATTTGGCGGGGAGGGACGTGTTTGAAGCCGTTCAAATCTCGGTAAACCCTCAGGTTATCAATACTCCTAATGTGGCAGCAGTGGCACAGGACGGTATTCAGTTAATAGCTAAAGCACGGGTAACATTAAGAGCCAATATTGCTCAACTAGTTGGTGGCGCCGGTGAGGAAACCATTCTGGCAAGGGTAGGAGAAGGTATCGTTACCTCTATTGGATCTTCTGCTTCTCATAAAGAGGTATTGGAAAATCCGGATAAGATTTCCAGACTTGTACTACAGAAGGGCCTAGATGCAGGAACTGCTTTTGAGATTCTGTCTATAGACATTGCGGATGTTGATGTAGGAGAAAATATTGGAGCAAAACTACAAATAGACCAGGCTAGCGCTGACCTTAAAGTGGCCGAGGCAAAAGCTGAAGAGAGAAGAGCTATGGCGGTAGCTATTGAACAAGAAATGAAAGCTAAGGCACAGGAAGCAAGAGCAAAAGTAATAGAGGCCGAAGCAGAAATTCCAAGGGCTATGGCAGAAGCGTTTAGAAATGGAAATCTTGGGATAATGGACTATTATAAAATGAGAAATGTGCAGGCGGATACGGAGATGAGAGATTCCATTGCCAATTCAGGAAAAGACAAAAAGTCTGATAAATAATTAACTAAAAAGTCCCGCAGGCCGGGACTTTTTAGTTACAAGCCTTTATATTTTTTTCTCTTTTTGTTGATGATTCTTTCAATGGACTTGCCTTTGATCCATTCCAGGTAATTGCTTAATCTGGGAGCTACTTTGAGTTTTTGAACATTGTTATAACTTATGGCAAGCTCTTTATTGCTGAATGTGCAATGGATGGTAGTGTGACAGGGTTGACAGAGAAGTACTGTTTGAGTATATCTACCACCTTCTTCCTTAGGTACCAGGTGATGTTTAGTTAATGTTCTGACTTCTCTTTCACATAGAACGCAGATTTTGAGTTCCATAGGCAGAGCAAATTGATCTTACCCCTATATATACGGGATGAATTACCAAGTATTTACAAGAAATAACGATTAATTTGAGGAATGCTTATCCAGCGATTCTTCTATTTTCAGGTTTTGGAATATAAACCATCGGTCTTTTACTCGTATTGCATCATAAGAATACAATCGTTGAATTCCTTTGGCATCTTCTGTTTGAAGCGTTACTGTACAGCCTATATTTTCTATGGAGCAGGACCGGGTTTGGTAATCTATCAACTCTACCGTTGACCAATTGGTCTGTTCGGAGATGCCTTGTTGTATTATACTTTCGAAATCACTTAATATCCGGCCCTTTACTTGTTCTTCGTCCAGATTATGGAAAAAAGGCTTATTCCTTTCTGAACTGGTCTTTTTTAAATAAGTAATTTCTTCCTCACCCGGAATATATTTTTTCAAACTGGCAAAGTCATTTTCCTTTAAAGCAGTAAATATTATTTGTGAAAGTTCATCATGATCTTTGGCTCCTTTTACTACCTGATATTTCTGGTTGGTAGTATCAAGAGTAGGTGATTGTGTATATCCAACAACAGTAAAGGTTAACATCAAGGCTATTATAAGTAAACTAAGAGTTTTCATAATGTTATTAAAGTATCATTGTATTAACCTTTATAGATGGAAGATAGTTTATGGGCATAAAAAAAGCCCCGTAAAGAAGCGGGGCTTTTAGGTATATTCAGGGTTTTGGGATTAATCAAGATTTACTTTGGCGAACCAAATAAATTTACCAGGCTTATCATTTCCGAAAAACACGATAGATGCTCCTTCGTCTACTGGCAGGAATGGAAACTTGTTATCAAGATAAAAGGTTTTTTTGTCAACTTTTCCTAAGGTAACGAAGTCATTGATGGTTCCGGTGTTCATATCTATTTTTCCGATTCTGGGGTATAATAAGAATTTGTATCTTGCATGAGCACTACCCACGTCTTCTCCACGGCCACCGTCAATTTCGGTTAAAATCCAATACATGTTTTTTCCGGAGTTGCCTTCTTCAAAGAATTGTGGCGCACCATTTAATTTAGCAAGTTCATTATTTTCTTTGGTATCTACTCCGAATTGTGATTTCAAAACGCCGTTTTTATCAAACTGAAAACCTATAACATCTTTATACTGCTTGCCATTGTTGTTTTCTGAAAAATTCTGTCCATAGATAAAGAACTCTCCATTGCTGCCAACCTTATACCCTTTGATGTCAAATTTTTTACCTTCATACTCCGGAGATTTCTTTTGGCTTGGCGGAGTTTTAAGTTTAGCGGCACATTCATCCAGGTTAGTAGAGGTTAAATATTCTGTTTGCCCGTCTTTAATCTTCATTAACTGAATAGCCTTGAACTTGGTAGTGGCTAGTAAAAGGTTGTAATATTTGTCTTTGCCTTCAGCGGCAGGGCCAAAAAGGTATACGGAGTTATTGCTTCTGTCAAGAACAAGCTCATCTATTTTCCAATAACTGGCAGAAGATTCAAAATGTATCTTATGTTGAATAGAGCCGTCGTCAGCTACTCTTACATAAGTATAGTTCTTAAGATTTGGGTCAGCATATTTGTTCATGCCCGGTCCTCCCATAGGGGCAAAGACCAGCGCCAATCCATCCAACCCTGCATTTTCTTCATCTTCATCTGTAGGTTTGCTGATAAATCTTGCAAAGGCTAAAGTTTGGATATAATCAAATTGAATTGAGCTTTCATTAACTTGGTCAAAATCCTTGTTAAACTTTAGTATTTTTAAATCTTTAAACTGCCGATAAGGGTCACTGTTTTTTTGGAGTTTATCTTTTACCCCTACCAAAACAAGAATGTCTCCATTTACATCATCTTCGGCATGCGTATGATAATAGTATTTATTCCCCTCGTCATTTTTAGGTTTGATTTTCTCCAATAGCTGAACATGTTTGTCATAGCTACCAGTAAACCAGTTCCATTTATAAGTGATTTTTTTCTTTTTTAATACCAGTGTACCCGTTAAGTTTCCTGATACAGATACAGACTCAAAAGAGTATTGTTCACCTTTAAAGTTGAACCAGGAAAATTTGGATCGGGCTTTTTCGAACTCAATTTCCTCGTCGGTTTTATCAATGAAGTTGAAATCCTTATCGAACTGATAAGTTTCGAATTTTGCCTTTTTGTCGTTCGCTTTAGTTACATAAATGAGCGAGTATGTTTTAGTGTCCTGATCGTAAATTACTTTACCCAAATACCCTCTTTTCGATTTTCCTGATATTTCATAAGTTTTTTCTAAAGCAACGTTTTGAGCTTTGGAAGAAAAATAGACGGAAGTAGCTAAGATCATAGCTAATCCCAGTGTAAATAGCTTTCTCATTATTTAAGTTATACTGTGGTTTTAATGGATTTGACGAAATTATTTGGATTGTTATTACGGTTTAATAATTAGCGCGTTATACAGGAATTACTGTATTTTGTGAGGAGAAAAGAGTTTTATAAAATTCTTCAAATCCGCAAATTCTACTATTTTTGCCGTTTAAATAGAAAAAATGTCGGCAGTAAAATCAGAAATAAAACGAGTAACGACTCATCAGCTCCAGGAAATGAAGAACCGGGGCGAGAAAATAAGTATGTTAACTGCATACGATTTTTCAATGGCAAGAATCCTGGATGGAGCAGGCATAGATGTCATATTGGTAGGAGATTCTGCATCTAATGTTATCGCAGGGCATGAAACCACCTTACCAATAACATTGGATCAGATGATTTATCACGCATCTTCCGTAATCAGGGCGGTAAAACGAGCTTTGGTGGTCGTAGATTTGCCGTTTGGGTCTTATCAGGGCAACTCATCTGAAGCTTTACGGTCCGCCATCCGGATCATGAAAGAGTCTGGGGCTCATGCGATCAAAATGGAAGGTGGAGTTGAGATAAAAGAATCGGTACTTAGAATTTTGAGTGCAGGAGTACCAGTAATGGGCCATTTGGGATTAACGCCTCAGTCGATTTATAAATTTGGTACTTATGTTGTTCGCGCCAAAGAGGAAGCAGAAGCACAAAAATTGATGGATGATGCTAAAGTTTTGCAAGACTGTGGCTGTTTTTCATTGGTAGTTGAAAAAATTCCCGCCGAATTGGGGAAAAAGGTAAAGGAATCGCTTGAGATACCGGTAATTGGGATTGGAGCAGGCCCGCATGTGGACGGACAGGTGCTTGTTACTCATGATATGCTTGGAATAACAAAGGATTTCAAACCAAGATTTCTCAGAAGATATGCCGATTTGTATTCGGTAATGGATGAAGCTGTGAAGGGGTATATCCGCGATGTAAAAAGTAAAGACTTCCCGAATTCCCAGGAACTCTATTAGTTTGGGCAGTGACTGATTTTACCCCATATTTTACCGTAGTTTATGAAGACAATCACCTGATTGTTGTCAATAAAAAAAGTGGTGTCCCTTCACAAGGAGATAAAACCGGTGACACACCATTGGTGGATTATGTGAAAGAGTATATCCGGCAAGCTTATAATAAGCCGGGCAATGTGTTTACCGGATTAATTCATCGTCTTGACAGGCCGGTTAGCGGATTGGTAATTCTTGCCAAAACCTCAAAGGCCCTGGAGCGAATGAACCGTCAGTTTCAGGAAAAGTCTGTCAGGAAAACCTATTGGGCAGTTGTAAAAAACAGGCCTGAACGAGAGGAGGATACACT